>JAJDNY010000147.1 GCA_022340425.1 Desulfobacteraceae bacterium
GAATGCCGGGCGGCGAACCGCGCCAACACGACCCCCGGTAGCCGGTTAGGAACAATCGGGTTCCGGCTGGTCCGTTAACAGGTCAACTAAAGCTGGTCACGCTTTTTCGGGCAAAAGGGTTCAAGCCACGCCCCCGTGCGGTGGGCGTTTTTTGGGCGATGCCGATTTCGAGCGCTGAAAAATGGGCACGTTTACTCATCAATAAGTTCGTTGCCTACCTCATTTACTTACCTATTTTGGTCGTATGCGAATGGCATATGAATGTCCGCCTTGGTTCCCATTGTTTCTTTTCCGTTCGATATGGATGGAATCAATGACTGAAATAATAATCGGATCTGACTGTAGGTGTTAAATGACTTGTCTATGTGAACAAATTGCAGGCAGTGACATCGAACTTTCGCCAACCTGTATAGGCCATCTGTGGATATTCCAAAACCTTGAAGCAGAAGAAGTTGAAGCGCTCAGCCGCCAGGCACTGCGTAAGAAATCGAAAACGGGGCAAACGTTGTTTTCGCAGGGAGATCCGGCCGACGGAATGTTTCTGATTAAAGGCGGGCGCGTAAAGCTTTCCAAAGTGCTCGAAGATGGTACTGAACTGACACTGGATATCCGAAAGGCCGGTGATTTTGTCGGTGAAAACATGTTTTCTGAGGAAGCCCATTACCCAGTCAGCGCCTATTGCCTCGAAGATACCTTGACCTGCGGTTTCAGCCGCAGCCAATTTGAACAACTGGTCCTTCAACACCCAAAGGTCGGGTTGCAGATCATCAAAAACCTCAGTGAACGAATCTCATGGTTGACAAGGCGGGTGGGAAGTCTGGCGGTCACCAAAGCGCGTCAGCGCCCTCTATTCTGTCAAGAAAACAACCCCCGTCGCCGGCCGTTCAACGATCATCTCGGTCTTCACCCGGCACGGCCGGAAGCAGCTGCTGACATCCACGTTGTCGCCCAGGCCGTGGGCCTGGACATGGAAATCAAAATCCCGCAGCAGGGCGTAAAAATGCTCGAAGATCGCCGGGCGGGTCTGGAGGAAAATGGTGAACGCGCTGGTGACGCCGTAATGCTGGGCAAAATGGTGGACCAGGAGGTAGAAACAGGCGGCCGAAAGGTAGTGGGCGTTGGGCTGCTTGTAGAGTTCGGGGTGGAATTTGGAGACGTGAATCCGGTGGGAAAACTGGTTCAGGCAGAGTATCAGGGCGTACGAGATCTCCTCGGCGCTTCTGCGGTCGCGGATGAAATATTCGCTGCAAAACCCCTCGGAGCAGCAGGAGATCTCGAAGCGTTGGAGCAGGAGGGGCACCTGGTGGGTCATGAAAGCCGATTCCGGCAGGGGGATATCCCCGGTGTTCATGGCAGGGGGCTCCGTTTTGAGGGTTGACCCGTCCGCGGGCGTGCCGCGGGATTCAGATGGCAGCGACCCGCTCTTTTGGGCGAAGCCGAAAAGGATCGCGCGGGGGCATGCGGCTGCTGCCGCTTGCATCTGCGATCGCCGGGGGGCCTTTTGTGCGTGTGCTCAGCGCCGCCGGCCCCCGCTGCCGCGGCCCATGCGGCGGCCGGAGCGCCGGGGCCCCATGCCGGACCGGCGGCAGCCGCCCACCTGGCGCGGGTCGCCGGGCTGGCGACCGCTGGGGTAATTTGGCCGCAGGTTTTGAAGCGCGTTGCCGATCCCGGAAACCACCCGCTCGCCGATGGCCCGCAATTGCGCCATCAGAGACGTGCCGCCGGGGTCGGCGGGCGTTGGCCGGGGGCTTTCGGCGGCGCCAGCGTGTTCCGACGACCGGTCTGGCGACCGTTCGGCCGTCGCTGCCCGGGGCCGGGGGGCTTCTTCGGGGGCTCGGGCCTGGTAAGTCTGCAGGGCCTCGTAGGCCGCGTTTACCTCCTTGAGGCGTTCTTCGGCCAGGCGCCGCTGCCCAGGGTCGTCGGTGAAGCGGTCCGGGTGAAAGAACTTGACCTGGGCCTTGTAGGCCTGGTGGACGGCTTCGGGCGAGGCCGGCGCCTGGATGCCCAGCACCTCGTAACAACGTTGCAGCTCCATCGCTCTCCTCGGGTGATCGGCCATAAGGGGGCCGTCGGTGAACCCTCCAAAAATTATCCGTAGTACATTCACGCCAGGATTACAAGCATTTTCCCATAACCCCAGCCCAGCCCCGTTTTCCCTTCGGCCCAGCCGCCCGTCCGCCGCTCAGGCGGCCCGCATCCAAAGGCAGTCGATGGCATCCAGCGCCATGTGGATCACCAGGCCCAGGCCCACCAGGCGCAGTTTCGGAAACAGGAGCATCAGCAGGTAGGCCCCGATGGCGGGAACCGTGTGCAGGGGGTGAAAACCGATGCTGCAGCGGTCCGGGGCGTAGATCGGGACGGCGAGGAGATGGTCGAGGTCCACCAGCAGGGTCAGCACCATCACCCACCAGGCGCGCCAGCGATGGCGCTGGAAGCCGAAGCGGGCCACGGCCGCCGGCACCAGGAAGTGCAGTGCGATGTGGATGGCGGCCCGCACCGCTCAGCACCTCGCGGCCGGCGGCATCACCGGGCCTCCAGGGCTTCGAGCAGTTGCCGGGCCTGGGGGTTTTCCGGGTCCCGCACCAGGACGGCCTGCAGTTCGGCACGCGCGCCGTCCGTGTCGCCGCTTTGGATGCAGATCAGCGCCAACTGCAGGCGGGCGTCGATGTGGTCCGGATCCAGAAAAATGGCTTGGCGCAGGTGGTCCGCGGCCGCCGGGTCGTCGCCGGCCTCCTGAAGTGCCAGGGCGAGCCCGAAGTGGTTGTCCGCCCCGTCGGGGTTGAGGGCCAAGGCCTCTTGGAAGGCCGCCAGCGCTTGCGGTACCTGGTCGAGTTCCAGGTGGGCCATGCCGGCGTTGAAAAAGAGCCCTTCGTCGTGGGTGTAGCCCAGGCTTCGGGCCCGCTCGTAGCAGGCGATTTCGCGGGCGTGGTCCCCGGTTTGACCCCGGGCGTAGCCCAGGTGGTACCAGGCGAGGGCGTTGTCGGGCTGGACTTTGAGAAGCGCCTCGTGCAGCCGGATCCCCTGCTGGAAAGCTTCCCGTTTCAGGGCCGCGTCGGCTTCAGGGTCGCACTGCCAGCGGGGGGCGGCCGGCGGCGGCGCTTGGGGGGCGGTGCCCGCGCAGCCGCTCAGGCCAATAAAAAGCGCAACTCCCGCCAGAAGCAGGTGCCCTCGGTTTGTGCGGCAAAACCGCCGTACGCCGTTATCTTTGATGCGAAGCACGATTCCCATTTCCATCCATGCCTGGGCCAATATTTTTGAGGCGTTCGGCTCAGTGCTCGATTTTTAAAACGATTATCATGAAAAAGTCGAAACCCAGCGGGTTTTCCGTTTCTGTATCCTCTTTGCGGTCGTCGAGGTTTGGCCAACTGCTCTGCTCGGCTGCAAAAATTTGACTAAAGTGTCGCCCTTCAGTTCAACCACGCCTGAACGACGTCCGCCCCGAGGCTGGCCGCCATGGCGATCATCACCATCCCCGACAGGATGTCGGAGTGGCGCCGGTAGCGGCGGGCCAGCCCGGAGGCGCCGGTTCCCAGAAGCAGCAGTCCGGGCAGGGTGCCGAGGCCGAAGGCGAGGGTCATCAGGGCCCCCGGCAGGAGCCCCCCGGCCGGCAGGGCCCGGGCAAAGGCGGCGAAGGACAGGCCGCAGGGCAGAAACCCCAGCGCCATCCCGAGGACCAGCATGCCGCCCGCGCTGCGGCCGCCACCGGCCGAGCGCAGGATGCGGCCGAAGCCGGGGATCTTATCGGGTGCGGCCAGAGACATCCAGGGCGGCTCGCGAATGATTTCAAGCCGCGCGAGCCCGAAGACCAGGAGAAACCCCGCGGCCAGGAGCGAGAAGCCGACCTGCAGGCGGGCGATCCAGGCCAGGGGGTCCAGCCCGCTGCGGCCGGCCAGCTGCGAGAGGCCAAGTCCCACCGCGCCCATGGCGCCCCCCACGGCAGTGTAGGTCCCGATGCGTCCCAGGTGGTAGAAGAGGTGGGCGCTCATGTGGCCGGTGCGACCCGGGAAGGCGAACACCAGCGGGCCGCACATGCCGACGCAGTGGCCGGTCCCGAGGATGCCCAGCAGAAAGAGGGCGTATAGGTCCGCGTGGGGCATGCAGCCGTTTCCTTTGATCCGGGCGCGGGGTGCGGCCGGCGGTTGGGTGCACGGCGGGCCGGGCGCCTGCCCGTCGAGGGATCCCACGATAGCACTTTCCGGGACCCCTTGAAAGGGTGTGCGGGCGGCTGCGCGGGTTGCTATTTGGCGGGTTTTCGCTTAGGAATACCCATGGCCGCGGACCGTACGCGCGGCCGCCTTTTCGCTGAACCCCCAACCTTTGTTCACGGCCCCGGTGGTGCTTTTAACCGCCGCCCGTCAATCGCCCATGCCCACGGCCCCTTTCCCTTCAGACCGGTTAGACCGCGCCCGGCGCCTGCTGTGGCTGGCGTTCCTGTGCTGTCTTGCGCCGCTGGCCCTGATGGCCGTCGACGGGCTGATACGCGCCGGCCACACCACCGCGCCCCTGGCGGTCTGGGTGCGCCCCCTGGGCGGTCCGGCCCTGGCCCTGGTTCCCGCCGGTCAGCCCCTGCGGCGTTTCGGTCGCGACCCGGGGGCGCTCTCCGGCGATTTCTCGCCCTGGCTGGGCGGCGTCGACCCGGACCCGGCCCGGCTGACGCTGCAACCCGCCGCCAAAAGCCGCGACCCCCTGAGAGCCCCCGATGAAGCCGCTGAACCGTAATCCCCTCCTGCTCTGGGCGGCGCGGGAGGTCATCCGGCGCCCCGCGCCGGCCCTGCTGATGGCCGCCGCCCTGGCTCTGCTGCTGACCGTGGGCGGCACGGTGCTGCTCTTGGGTCAGGGTCTCAGCCAGACGGCCCGCCGCCTGCTGACCCACGGGCCGGATCTCGTGGTGCGCCGCTTAAACGCCGGCGGGTGGGCGCCGCTGCCGGCCGCCGAGGCCCTGGTGGCAGCCCGCGGGGTGCCCGGTGTGACCCGGGCCCGGGCCCGCGTCTGGGGGGTGGCGGCCGGCCCGGCCGGGCCGCTGATGGTGGTCGCCTGGGGGTCCGCGATGCTTCCCCCCGGCGGGGACGGCGGGACGCTTGCGGCCCCCCGGTCGGGGGAGGCCCTGCTGGGCCCGGGGGTCGACCCCGGCCCGGATCCCCGGCGCCTTGCGCTTTCCGCCGCCGCGGCGCTTGAATTCCGGCCGGTTGGGCGCCTGCCGGCCGAAACCGCCCTCATAGGTCAGGATGTGGTCCTGGTGCATCCCGCCGATGCCCGCCTCTTGCTGGGGTTGGCGCCCGGGGAGGCCGTCGATCTGGCTGTTGACGTATTTCACGCCGAAGAAGCCGCCGCCCTCCTGCCCGAGCTCGCCGCCGCCTTTTCCTGGCCGGTTCGCATCACCGCCCGCAGCGAAGCCGTTGGCCTCTATACCGGTGGGCTGGCACGCCGCGGCGGGCTGATGCTGATCGCCGGTATTCCCGCCGTCCTGGCGCTGGTCCTGGTGGTGGCCGGTGCCGTGCGCGAGGCCGTCGGCCGGCGGCGCGAGGTGGGGCTGCTCAAGGCGCTGGGCTGGACCACCGGCGATGTGGTGCGGCTGCAAGTTTACCGCGCGCTATTGATCGCCCTGCCGGCCGTTTGCCTCGGCATGCTGGCGGCCTACGCGCTGGTCTTCCCCCCGGGGGTGAGCTGGCCGGGCAGCCTGCTCTTCGGCTGGCGCACGGCCCCGCCGCGGCTTTTCCTGGACCCCACCGGGGCGCTGCTGACCCTGCTAGAGCTGGGCGCTCTTGTGGTGGGGCCCTACCTGGCGGCGGTGCTCTTGACCAGCCTGCAGGGGGCGGCCGCCGATCCCCAGGACCTCTTAAAAGGCGAGGGGCTCTTGTGATGGAGGGGCTCGCCACCCACCACGTAGATCTGGTTTACGGCGCCTCCACGGAAAGCCCCCGGACCGTGCTGCGGGATGTCTCGGCGGTTTTCCCCCGCGGCGGCCTTTCCCTTGTCACCGGCGCCACCGGGGCCGGCAAGAGTTCCCTTTTGCACCTGCTGGCCGGGCTCCTGCGTCCCACCGCAGGGGAGGTGCTGGCCGACGGTGCACCCATCTCGCGCTGGGCGGCGGGCCACCGCGACCGCTGGCGGCGGCGGGTGGGGGTCGTCTTTCAGTCCGCCAACCTCTTCAGCGGGCTGAGCGTGCTGGAGAATGTGATCCTGCCGCTGGTGCCCCGCGGCCGGTGCCTGGCCGCGCTGCGCGCCACGGGCCATGAGGTGCTGGCCGAACTGGGGCTGGCGGATCTCGCCGGTGCCTGGGCCGAGCGGCTCTCTGGCGGGGAGCGGCAGCGCGTGGCCCTAGCCCGGGCCCTTGTGGGGCGGCCGGATTTCCTGATCGCCGACGAGCCGACCGCCCATCAGGACCCCGAGAACGCCGCCCGGGTGCTGCAGGCCCTGGCGGCCTGCCGGGAGCGCAACGCCGCGGTGGTGGTGGCCGCCCATGACCCCCGGGTAATCGCCGCCGGGGTGGCCGACCGGCACTGGCACCTGGCCGCGGGCCGATTGGCGGCCGAATGATCTGGCACCCGCTGGTGCTGGCAGTGGTCGGGCTCGATCTTTTGGGCCTGTTGGCGCTTCTCTTCGCCGCCGCGGCCGCCCTGCAGGTGCTGCTGCACTGGGCGCCGGAATCGGCGGCGGCCGGCCAGATCATTCTGGAGCGCCGCGCGGAAACCGGCGCGCTGGCCGCGGGCTTTGGTTTCTGGGCCCTTCTCGCGGCCAGCCTGCTGCTGGTGATTGGCATCACCAACGTGCTGCCCGAACTGGTTCCCGGGGCCATGTGTGGCACCGGCGTGCTCCAGGCCACCGCCGGGGCGGGTCCCCGGGCGTTGGGCTTCCGGCTGGGGGCTCTGGTGCTGCTCTGCGGCTGGCGAATGGTGGAGACCGTCAACCGCCGCCACCCTTTGCGGCCCTTGACCCTGCCCGCCGCCCGGCTCTTGCTGCTGGCGCTGCCCCTTTGCCTGCTGGCGGCCGGTGCTACCTTCCAGGCCTTGGCCGGCCTTGACGTGCACCAGCCGGTGGACTGCTGCGCGGTTGTCTATGACCAGTTCCGCCCGCCGGAGCTCGCCGGCCGCGCTGCCGGGCTGCCGGACCGCCTCTGGGTGGGGCTTTTCGCCCTGGGCGGGGTGGTTTTAGGTGCCTTGTCCCTGAGGCTTGCGCGGGCCCCGGACCCCATCCGGGGACCGTGGCCGGGGGCCTTGGCCGGCGTCGCCCTGCTGTGGGCCGGGGCGGCGGCGGTCGCCCTGGTGCGGGTGCTGGCCGCCTACACCTACGAGGTGCTGCACCACCACTGCCCCTGGTGCCTATTTTTGCCCGAACACCGCTTTGTGGGGTTTCCCCTGTTCGGTCTGCTGATGCTGACGGTCCTGGAGGGTTGCGGGGTCTGGACGCTGGCGCTTGTCGTCCGGCGCTGCGGCCTGCCGCTGCCCGGCGCCGCATCCCGGCTGCGGGCCGGCGGGTGGCGCATCCTCTGGGCGGCGGTCCTTTTCAGCCTGCTGGCGGCCGCGCCGGCCCTTTGGTGGCGATGGCGTTTCGGGGTCTGGATCGGGGGGTAACGCAAGCTGTGACGGCAGGTGGTTTACTTCATCAGCAACAGGCTCAGGGCCATGACCACCATTCCGGCAACCAGTCCGAACAGGCTGTCGTGCCCCTTGCCGTAGGCCCTGCTGGTGGGCAGCAGTTCGTCCAGGCTGATGTAGACCATGATACCCGCCACCCCGCCGAAAAGGACCCCCATGACCTCGGGGGGAATCAAACCATTTTGGGTTCCAACCGTGAAACGCAACCCCAAATAGGCCAAAAGAGCGCCCACCGGCTCAGCCAATCCGCTGAGAAATGAATACAGGAAAGCCTTTTGACGGTCTCCGGTGGCGTAAAAAATCGGAACTGACACACTGATGCCTTCGGGAATGTTGTGCAGGGCGACCGCCACGGCGATGGCAACACCCAGGCTCGGGTCCTGCAACGCGGCCAAAAAGGTGGCCAGGCCTTCGGGGAAATTGTGAATGCCGATGGCCAGGGCAGTAAACAACCCCATGCGCAGGAGTTTTCGATGCTGCGCTTCGTGATCGTTGTCCCCTATCGCTGACGCCATTGAAGCCTTGGTGACTGCCGGTGCACACTCCGGCAATGGCGCCGATTCATTGTGCAGGGGCCGGGTCTCTTCTTCCGGATGGATCTCGTGGGGGTTTTCGGCCGACGGTATCAGGTTGTCGATCACGCCGATCAGCAACATGCCGCCGAAAAATGAAGCCGCATTGATCCAGTGCCCCAAGGTCTCGCCATACCGCCCTGTGAGCGCGTCCACACCTTTGAAGAAGATTTCCACGAACGAGACATAGAGCATCACACCGGCCGAAAAACCCGTCACCACCGACAGGAAACGATAGTCGGTGCGCTTGGCCGTAAAGGCGATGACGCTGCCGATTCCGGTGGCAAGGCCGGCAAAAACGGTCAGCCCCAGTGCAAACCACACTTCATTCATGGCTCACGCTCCAACATGGATGCTGCAGCTTATTACCAGATAGATTCCCGTCACCATGGCCAAAAAATTTAAAAATAGCAAATCCTATGTCTGGTGACGCCGGCGGTTCGAGGTCTGGATTTAGGGGTGACGCAAGATGATGCGGGTGGCCTGCGGGGGCGGGCGTCCGGGAGTTGCGGCGTTCGCCGTAAGGTGCACGGCGGTCAATCCTCTTCTTTGGCAGGGCTGGCGAACTTGCGCGCCAGGTCGTTGTCGATGACGTAGATGCAGACCTCCTTGGCGCCCTGCTGGGTGTAGCCGTAGGTTTTGCCGAGGTTCTGCATCAGGAAGGTGACGTCTTCGCGGATGCGCTTGTCGTAGGTCTTGAACGCCTCCTGGGCGTAGTCCTTGATGGCGCTGCGGAAGTTCTCGTTCTCGAGGAACGGGTCGAGCACCTTGTCCTTGAGGTTGTAGACGTAGCGGCTGTGAAGGTCCTGGAAGAGCTGGGTTTCGAGCAGGGGCTTGCCGGCCATCAGGACCTCCTGGGGCAGGGTGCGGGTGGCGTATTCGCGCTGGGTCTCCTGGCGGAACACCCGGCGCTTCAGCTTGCCGGTGGCGGTTCCCAGCAGGCGGCCCTCGATGCTCTGAAAGAAATCCTCGCTGATCTCCAGCCGGTCCCCGGTGAACTTGCAGGTTTCGGTGGCGCCGGGCTCGAAGTTGATGGCAAAGAGGTAGTTCTGGATGTCGCGCCCGATCTGCTCCTCGTTGTAGTAGTAAAGGCACTCCTTGACCTCCTGCAGGATGGTGTAGTTGTACATCCTGAGCAGCGAGTCCATGAAACCGGCCGGGATCACCGCGACCAGGTCCTTGCGGATCTGGGTGAAGAACTTGCACAGGTCCGACATGTTGATCAACTTGTCCTCTCGGGCGAAGGCCGAGTAGAACTCGTTGAAGATCTTGATGGAATCCCGGCCGGATATCCCCCGGTCGCCCTCCTTTTCGGACTCGGCCAGGATCCGCCGGCGGCGCTGGGCGGTCAGGCGCTTGCGGTCCTCCTCCAGCAGCCAGTTGGGGATGTAGCCGGTGTAGATCTCCATCTTGAGCAGCTGCAGGTTCTCGTCGCAGTACATGCGGTACTTGCCCGGGTCGCCGATCCACTCCAGCAGGGCCTCGGAGCGGGTGTTGAGGCGGGTGGAGATGATCACCCGGGCGAAGTTGTGCAGCACCCGCGGCAGGAAGTTGGCGTCGATCTGGCGGCCGAAAATGTTGCGGTAGATCTCCACTTCGGTCTGCAGGCCCATCACGTAGGGGATCCGGATGTATTCAATGCGGTCGGAGAAGGACTGGAACTCCTGGATGTTGGCCTTGTCCTCGGGGTTCATCAGCGCCAGGAAGAGCGAGTTGACGTTCTCCTCCACGTCCTCCACCTTGTGAACGCCCTCGCTGATGATGTTGTGCAGCTCGATCATGCGCGCGGTGTTGTGGCTCTTGATGTCCATCAGGGCGTAGATCCCGTTGTTGGTCTTGGCGTAGCGCGAGAAGATGTACTTGACCTGGTTGCTGTCCTTGAGGATGCCGTTGATCCGGCTCTGGAGGATGTTGTTGGTGAGCACCTCCTGCTTGATGGGCTTGTCGCCGGGGGTGAAGACGCTGATGCCCTCGCCCAGGCGCCGGTTGAAGCGGTAGGGGCGCGCGTAGAGCAGCTCGAAGACCCCCTGGGGGCTCTTGAGGCGGGCCTGCAGGGCCTCATAGAGGGAGCTGCAGATGGTGCAGGGGGTGTCCCGGAAGACCCAGTCGTACTCCTTGTCGTTGAGGAGTTTCTCCTTGAAGGGGTCGCCCTGCAGCAGGTTTTCGAAGAACACCCGCCTGCAGGCCTTGGGGATCATCAAAATGGGGTTGTCGTGGCTGGGGCAGAGGATTTCGACGAAGCCCTCCCGCGGCGCCAGCGCCTGGGCGTCCGCCAGGACGTCGGGGTCCCCCTGAAAATCCTGGCTGAGCAGCTTGGCCAGTTTCTCGTAGAGGGGCATCGCCTCCTGGTCGGGCAGGGCCCCCAGGAACCGCCGGTTGAGGCGCCAGACGGCCTCGTAGCGCTTGCCGTCCTCGGTGTTGGTGTACTCCTCGAACTTGCGTAGCAGGTTGTTGAGGAAGGTGCTCTTGCCCGATCCCGGCGGCCCCTCGAAGACATAGACCTTGTTCTGCTGGGCGCCCCGTTTGAGGGCCTCCACCAGGCTGATCAGGCGGTTGGAGAAGAGCCGGTCGGCGAAAAAGGGTTGGTCGGCGCTCTCCACGAACAGGCGTTTGCAGTCGTAGTAGACGTAGTGGATGGACTCCGGGTCGTTGGGGTACTCGTCGATGCCCTCCCCGACATAGGTCTTGATCATGTCGTGAAAGACCTGGAAAACGTTGCGGATCACCCCTGCGGGGTGTGCGGTCAGCTCCTGCAGGAAGGCCTGGAAGGAAATGGCGTCGTGCTGGTTGGACTTGCCTATGCTGTGGTTGAGGTATTGCAGTGCGTTTTGGATGTTGTCCATCGGTAAACCTCGAAGGGCCCGCGGGGCGGCGGGTCAGGGCGCGGCCGATTGGCCTGCGTTTGGGGCGTCAGCGGCCGCCATCACCTCCCGGCTGAGCTTGCGGTCTTTCATGGTGTAGCGCACTTTCTGCCATTCGGCCCCGGCTTTGCGGTCCTCATCGCGCTGCATGCCGGGGTAGCCCGACAGAAACGGGTGCGCCGGGCTAAGCGGTGCGCTGTCATCTGATTTGGCCACCAGCTCGTAGGTCTCCAGCGCCACCGGCGCCCCCCACAGGTATTCGATGCCCATCAGGGTGCCGGGGATGAAGTCGCGCACCAGCGGCTTGCCTTCAAAGCGGTGCGCCAAGCGCAGGACGTTGTCCTTTTCCCCGTCGGCCGTCACCGTGATCCGCGGCGGGTGGTAGATCGCGTCCTCCAGCATCTGGCGGTAGTCTTCGGCCGAGCGGCTCTTAATGTAGTACTCCCAGACGCGGCGCTCCTGGTTGAGGCGTTTGGCGGCCACAAAGAGCTTGTGCTGGTCGACGAAATCCTGGTCCACGAAGGTGTGGATGAAGGTGAAGTCGCAGAAGTTTTCACGCACCTGGAAAAGGAAGTCCCGCCCGCTGCCCTGGCCGGTGTCGTAGCCCTGGCGCTTCCGGGCGTCCCGCAGGCGGCGGTAGGCGATGGAGTAGTGCCCCTGGTCGGCCATCCGCTCGATGGCGTAGAACAGGCGCATGCCCAGGGCGTAGGGGTTGAGCCCCACCCGGGGCATGGCCGTGACCGCCGCGTTGACCCGCGCGAATTCCACCTCGTGGCCGCGGATGCGCTTGTCCTGGAAAAAAAGGGTTTCGTGCCAGTAGCTCGCCCAGCCCTCGTTCATGACCTTGGTCCGAATCTGGGGCTGAAAGAAGAGCGAGGTTTTGCGCACTACTTCCATCACGGTTTTCATCCAGCGGTTTTCGGCCCGGTTGAGAAACTCCGAGTGGGTGCTCAGAAACTGGACCAGGTCGCCGGACTCGGGCCGCCGCTGCTCGCGGTGCTTGCGATAGAGGGTCTCGAATTCGGGGTGCTTGAGGTGGATCTCGGCGAAAAAGGTTTGCTCCCCCAAATCGCCGTAGCTGCGCATGCAGGCGTTGTAGCGCCCGATCTCCTTGATGTAGTCGGTGACGGCGACCTTCCTGTGGGTCTGGAGGAAGACATCGAAGTAAAAATCCAGCGGCGTGGAGGTCTTGCTGGCCTCCGGGCGGTGCAGCCGGGAGAGTTCGGCGTGGAAGCCCACCAGGTTGTCGATGCTGCGCGTGAACTCGATCACGTAGTCCACCCAGCGGCCCTTTTCCGACCGCAGCTGGGCGATCAGGCGCTTGTCCGAAAGGGCCTGGCCGGCGAAGTCCAGGTCCCAGGTGTGGCGGAAGAAGAGGTTGTTCTGGAAGAAGTCGATATGCCCCAGGACGTGGTAGAAGATCATGACGTTCAGCCAGTCGGGGTTGTTGTCGTTGTAGAACGAAATCGCCGGGCGGGTGTTGATCACGGTCTCGTAGGGGTTGCCGGGGTAAAGCTCGTACTTGCCCTTTTCGCGCAGCACCTCCACGTCGTGGACCCAGTAGTCGTAGAGGGTCGGGATCATCACCTTGGGGGAGAGCTCCAGCAGGTCGCGGTTGGTGACGATGTACTCCAGGGACTCGTCCTCGAAGCGCAGCCCGGCCTCCCGGGCGCGCGCCTTGCAGCCCTCCATGATCTTCTTGGTGTGCTGGTCGATCAGTTCCATGGGGTTTTCCTCGCCGACTGAAGCCGGCCGGCCCCGTCGGGCCCGCGCCGTCCGCCGCGGCCGGCTCATTCCTCGGCGGTCAGCCGCTTGATGCCCTCGATCAGGCGCGCCTCGTCGGCCTCGGCCTGCATCACGTCCAGCCGCAGGCGCTTGCGCTGGGTGGTCAGCAGGCCCGAGTCCTTGAGGTATTTTTCCACCTCGGTCTTGCGGCCGGCGGCTGCGCCGTGCTCGGCGATGGTGACCCCCACCCGGTTGGCGTAGGCCAGCATCTTCTTCAGCTCCGGCACGGTGGTCTTGCCGTCGGTGTCCCAGTCGTCGCCGTCGGTGCCATGAAAGATGTAGATGTTGAAGTCGGGGATCAGGTTCTCCTTCTGGACGATCTCGTTCACCAGGCGGTAGGCCGCGGCCACCTGGGTGCCGCCGGCCACCCTGAGGTTGTAGTAGGTGTAGAAGTCGGGCACCTCGGCGGCCTCGGTGTCGTGCAGCACGAAGCGGGTCTGCACCTGGCGGTCGTACTGGTAGAGCAGCCAGCTGTAGATCAGGACGTGCTGGGTGACCACCAGCTCGGTGGCGCGCCCGGCCATGGAGCCCGAGTAGTCCCGCAGGAAAAAGATCATCGCCTGGGACTCGTAGTCCTTTTCTTTGGAGAGCACCCGGAAGACCCGGTCTTTAGGGGGGATCACAAAGCGCGCGGGATCGATGTCGCCCGGGTCGGGCACATTCCCCAGGCTGATATTGGTGCGCAGGATCCGGCGCAGGGTCGCCTTCTTGTCCAGGAGCTGGCCGAAGCCGCGGTGCCTGTCGGTCAGCTCGTAGGTGTAGCGCGCCAGGGCGCGTTTTTTGCCTTTGTCCATGAGGTTGGGCAGCTCGAATTTTTCCGTCAGGATGCGGCCCAGATCGTAGGCGCTGGATTCCAGCTCGTGGGCGCCGCCTTCCCCCTGGCCGGGACCCGCGCCCGCGCCGCTGCCCGGCTCGCGCACCGGCTCCTGGCCGATGACCTCGCCCTCCTGACCGTCGCCGCTGCCGCCGGAGGTGTCATCGGCTTCGGGGGACTGGGGGGCGTTGTCGTGGATCAGCTTCTCCTCGACGGTGGTGGGCACCACCACCACCTTGTCGCGGCCGCCTTTGCCGGGCTTGATCAGCCGGCCCACGTTGATCCTGCGCGGAAAGCCGTCCTTTTCACGCTGGCGGTCGCGTTCCAGGAGCTCGTCCAGAGAGCCGATGCGGGCGGCGTAGCCCGGCGCCAGGGCCGTGATCGCCTGCAGGCTTTCCAGGTCGTGGTGTTCATAGAAGCCCCGCACCGGGCAAAGGGGGATCCCGGCTGCGGCGTGCGGCGCCGGCAGGCGGTGCGGGCGGCGATCGTCGATCTCGGCCAGCAGGCGCCGCTCGGCCTCTGAAAGGGCCTCTTTGGCGCGCAGGGTTTGGCAGTAGGCTTCGAATTCGGGGTTCATGGGATCTTCACTCACCTCTGGCGGCGGTCTCTTTGGGCGCTGCCGCCGGTTAAGGGCCCCGGCAAAAAATGATTCCACATCTTGCTTGTCTTTTTGCCGCGACCCTGACTGCCGCTCAGGACTCGTCCTCCTGGGTGCAGAAGTACTCGATGGTTTTCTGGGCGCAGGTGCGGCAGTAGCCCAGCTTGTTGAGCATCGTGTCGATCATGCGGTCGTAGAGCTTCTGGTTCTCCTCGTTGGTGCGGTTGGCCAGCGCGCCGATCAGGCTGCCGGCGCCGGCGATGTCCGATTTCAAGCGCACGTCGGTGACCGCCTTGACCAGCTCCAGGTTGTCCATGAAGTCGTAATTCGGGTCGACGGAGATCTTCTGTCCGTAGATCTTGCGGATCGAGGTGCGGAAGGAGTCGCGCTGCTCTTCGGTCTTGAGCCCCAGGCGCTCCTCGACGCTGTTGATGTAGCGCTCGTCTACCTTGAGGGCCCGCAGCTCGCCGCTCTGGGGGTCCTTGTACTTCCACATGCGGTCGACTCCGAGGTTTTCGGCGTCGATGCCGATGATCATGTTGACGTAGTTCATGACGTCCTTGCGGATCGCCAGCGGCTCATCCATGTAGGCGTTGAACATCTCGGTCATGATCCGTTCGCGGTAGAGGCTCTTGGCGATCTTGAGGTCCTCCAGGAACTTGACCCGGTTGTTGGCGTCGGTAACATAGTCCAGGATCACGCGCTCCACCGCCCGGAAGATGTCGTAGGCGAACATGCAGCGCCCCTCGTTGGTCTCGGAGCTTTCCACCATGAGCTGCAGGGCGCGGCCCAGGTTGCGCTGGCCGAGGCCGCCCTGGCCGAAGCGCTTGGTGATGTCCGGCTCCTGGTTGAGAGTGTCGATCACCTCGGCCAGGGTCTTGATGCTCTTCTCGCCGGCCACCTCGCCTGCGGCAAGCTTCATGGTCTCCACCGGAGTCAACTTTTCCGAGCGCGCCAGACGCGTCAGCACGGCGGCCACCGAGGCCGCGTAGTTGAGGTTGGGGTCCTGGTGCAGGCTCTCGCGGGTCAGGGTGGTCTTGGCCTCGCTGCCGATGGCGTAGGCGGTCAGCTCGGCCTGGAGCTTGTAGTTGGTGTTGTGGGCGACGTAGCAGATCCGGCAGCGGTCGACGATGGGGGCCTCCTCCTTTTCGGAGAGGAACTGGTTGAACTCGGAGTTGTTGCTGGTGGCGATGATCAGGCTGTCGATGGGCCACTTGTAGCCGTCGATCTCGATGGAGCGGTTCTGGATCACCCCCAGGTAGACCTGCACGAGGTCCTTCTTGTTCTTGTAGATCTCGTCGCTGAAATGGATGCCGCCGCCGGCGACCCGCGCCAGGGCGCCGCGCCGCAGGTCGAAGCGGTAAGGGTTGTTGGTGTCGGCGATGTGCAGCAGGCGCTGGATCGATTCCTCACCCAGGAGGTCGACGGCCGAGGAGGTGATCTTGTCCTTGGCGGGGTATTTGCCCGTCACCGTGCCGAGGCTCTCGGTCAGGGGCACCGGCACGATCTCGACAAATTCCAGCATCTTCTCCAGGTCGCCGTCTGTGTGGTTGCGGATGTCGTTCCAGATATAGCCGCTGCAGGCCCCCAGGGGCCGGTAGTTCTCGTAGAGGGTGTCGATGGCCGCATCGCTGAAGCCGAAGGCGGACCCCAGATGCTCGCGGCTGCGGTCCGGGTCCTCGAAGAGATTCATCGCCAGTATCATGGGGTCCTCGTAGGTCTGGGACTCGATGGTGCGGATGCGGCCGTAGGTGCCCAGTTGGTCGATTTGGTTGAAGCGGAAGGTGTACTTGCGGTTGGGGGGCAGGGTCAGAAAGCCCCGGTAGCGCGCGCACAGAAAGTCCACCATGAAGGTCTTGCCGTTTCCCGGCTCGCCCACCAGCACGAAGGCCATCTCTTTGGAGGAGCCGCCTTCGGCGGCGTCCTTGACGTAGGAGACGAAGCTGTTGAGCTCGTCGTACATGCCGATGATGTGCTTTTTGCCGGTGCGGAAGATCTCGAAATCGTAGGTGGTTTTGCCGTTGACAACGACCTTGCGGATCTCCTTTTCGAGAACCATGCGGGTGACGGCCTGGAAGGCGTTTTCGAAGCTGCGCCGGCCTTCCTTGACGGCCGTCACGTGCTCCTGGAGGCGGTTGTTGCTGGGTCCTGTCATGTTTCCTCCCATGTTTGGGCGCGCTGTGGTCTGGCGACCCGCAGCGGCATCGCAATCGGATGGGTCCTGCCGGATGAGGGCCCGGCGGGGCCGGATGGGCAGGGGGGCGTGTTTTTCCCGTCGAGGCGCGTCGCTTCCGGCGGGGCGGGGCGGAACGATTTGGTGAAACACCCCTACTATAACTACGGGGGCTGCGGGCGTCAATTTGGCCTGCTGCGGCCCTCAGGCGGTCGGCCGCATCAGCCGCAGGGTGTTGCCGATCACCGTCAGGCTGCTTAGCAGCATGGCGCAGACGGCCACCAGGGGGGTCAGTAGACCCGACATGGCCACCGGAATGGCGATTAAATTGTAGATGAAGGCGCAGGCCAAGTTCTGTCGGATCTTGGCACTGACCCGCCGGCCCAGCCCCAGGAAGTCCATGATCTGGGCCGGGTCGCCGCGCATCAGGGTGATGTCGGCGGTTTCCCGGCTGAGCTGGCTGCCGGAGTGCACGGCGATCGCCAGCTGGGCCTGGGCCATGGCCGGGGCGTCGTTAACCCCGTCGCCGACCATGGCGACGCACGCCCCGCGCTCTTGGAGGGCCTTGACGTAATCGGCCTTTTCGTGGGGCCGCAAGCCCCCGGCGGCGGCCGGGATGTCCAGCCGCCGGGCGACCCGCCGGGTGGTGCCCTCCTCGTCGCCGGAGATCAGGGCCAGGGCGTAGCCCATCTGCTTGAGGGCCTTCAGGGTGTCCGCGGCGGACGGCCGCAGGGCGTCGCCGAATTCCAAAACCGCCGCCGGCCGGTCGTCCAGGGACAGGTAGACCCGCGATTGGGGGCTGTCCGCGTCGTCCGCTGGCCCCGGCGCCGGGGGGGGCGTGTCGCTGCCTGCAAACCGTGCGGAGCCGATGCGAACCGGGCGGCCCGCCAGGCGGGCGCTGATCCCGTCCGGGGAAGTTTTGCGATCCGTCAACGGCAGGTGCGCGAGGCCGTCGGCCTCGGCCTTGCGCTTTATCGCCGCCGCGATGAAGTGCGACTGGCCAGCTTCCAGCGAATGAGCCAGCTGCAGGGCATCGGCCGGGTTCATGGCTCCCGCCGGCCGTACCGCCAGCAGCCGCCAGCGGCCGTCGGTGACCGTGCCGGTCTTGTCGAACACCAGGGTGTCGATCTGTTGCGCCCTTTCGAAGGCCGAGAATTCCCGCACCAGGATGCCGTGCCGGCCCGCCACCGAAATTCCGGCCACCCGCGCCAGGGGGATGGCCACGCCCAGGGCGCAGGGGCATGAGATCACCAGCACGGTGACGGCGCGGACCATCGCCGCTTCAACCGTCAGCCCCAACCCCAGACACGCCAGGCCGGTCAGTAGGGCCAGGAGCACAATGGCGGGCACGAACCACTGCAGCAGACGGTCGGTGCGCCCCTCCAGAGGGGTCCTGGCGTCCAGGGCCTGTTGCATGATGGCGATCATCTGCCCCAGGGTCGAATCCGGGCCGACCCGCTCCGCCCGCAGGGTCAGGTCCCCCCGGATCACCCGCACCCCGCTGCGCAGGCGCTCGCCGGGTCTTTTGGCCAGCGGTTGCGGCTCGCCGGTGAGGGAGGATTCGTCGACCTCGGCGCTGCCCGAGAGGATCGTGCCGTCGGCTGCGACAACCTCGCCGGGCGCCACCTGGAAGCTGTCCCCCGGCTGGAGCATCTCGGCGGCCACGTAGCGCCCCCCGGGCGCAGCAGGCGTCAGCAGGCGCACCTTGGCCGGCTGGAGGGCGAAAAAATTGCCCAGCTCCTCCTGGACGGCGTCCTTGGCCCGGCGCTCCAGGGCTTTGCCCAGCAGCACCAGTGTGGTGAGCATCGCGGCGGTGTCGAAGTACAGGTGGATGCTGCCCAGGAGCAGGTTGTAGGTGCTGAAGCCGAAGGCGGCCAGGGCGCCCACGGCCACCAGGGTTTCCATGCCGAAATGGCCGGTCCGCGCCGCCGCCAGGGCTTTTTGGTAGATCGGCCCCCCGCCGTAGACCAGCACCGCACTGGCCATGATGAAGATCGGCCAGGAGATCTTGTGGACCGCTTCGGCCGCAAGGGCGCTGAAAAACCCCGTGTAAAGCGCGAAAGAGAGCATCATGACGTTCATCGTGAGAAAGGCCGAGACCCCGAAGCGGATGAACTCGCGCCGTCTCTCCCGGGCGGCCCCGGCCTCGTTGGGAAGCGCGGCGCGGTAGCCCAGCTTTTCGACGCTGCGGATGATCTCGGCCGGCGCGCTGCGCACCGGGTCGAAGCGGCATTGCAGCCGGTCGGTGGCGAAGTTGCATGCGGCCTCTAGGACGCCCCGCTGGCGGCGCAGGCTGTCCTCGATGACCCAGGCGCAGGCGGGGCACCACATGCCGCCGATCTGGAGGGAGAGTTGCAGCGTTGCGCCTTCACCGGTGGCGGAGGGTGGGGGCGGGGGTGGGGGTGGGGTCGCGGACCCCTGCTGGCGCCGGGCGAGGTCCGCCGCGTCGCGCGGGATGACGCCCATCTCCTGGCAGCGGCGGAACAGGTCGGTGTTGCGAAACTCGGCCGGGTCGCCCACTTCGGCGGCGGCCAGGAGCATGACGAAAACCTGGCGGCAGCCCATGCAGCAGAAATGGTAGCTGCGCCCCTCCAACTCGTGGGAAATGGTTCCGAAGCGCAGCGGGAGCCCGCACAGGTCGCAGGCCGCGGTGGTCTCGGGCATCGCGGTGCGGGGGTTAGTTGCGCAGCCCCAGGGACTTGACGTAGGCGACGATGCGCCAGCGGTCCTGGGCTTCGATGGTGGTCGCCAGCGGCGGCTGGCGCCCGCCGGGAACCCCGTAGCTGATCTCCTTGAAGATCAGGCCGGGTTCGGCTTCCTGGACTTTGGGGCTGCGCAGGTCCGTCGGCAGCGGGCTGAAGCTCTGGCCGACGGTGCCGTTGCCGTCGTGCTGGCGGCCGTGGCACTGGGCGCAGTAGGTGGCGTAAAGGGCTTCACCGGTCTCTATAACGACGGGGTCCTGCGGGCTGAAGGGGTTGAACAGGTCCGAGTCCACGGCGGCGCGCAAGCGTGCCTCGCCGCCGTCGACCGGCACGCTGCCGGCGGGCATCACCAAAAGCGGCTGCTCGTGGGGTTTGACCGCCGGGGTCTCCCACATCCGGCCCCACGGGAAATAGTGGTCAAAGAGGTTCAGCCCCTGGACCGCCACGACGGCCAGCACCGCGACGGCTGCGAAAAGAACGGCGACCTTTTTCATCTATTCCCCCTTCATGCCCCGGATGTGCTGGGGATAGGGGCCCGGCTGGTAGATGGCGTAGGGCGACTCGCCCGGAACGTCCAGCACGGGCCGGTAGTCCCAGCCGGGCTGGCCCCGGTCGGTCACCACGTAGAACGAGAAGAAGCCCTTGGCCAGAATGAGGAGCACCAGCAGGCCGACCACCGACCACGCGAATAGCGCCGATTCCTTGTGAGCCGCGTTTTCCATTTTATATTTTCACCTCCAGGATACCGGTGAAAAGGATGTAGAAGAAGGCCCAGGCCACCGTTCCGGCGATGATCAGGACCATGATCAGCGGAAAGGGCGCGTCGCGGTCCTCGATGCCGTCGGCGAAGCGGTAGGTGATGCGCTCCTTGCGGGCCTCGGCGTCCTTGCCGCTGAAATGCTGGTAGGCCAGCCCCACCCCGAAGACCACCATGAAGACCAGGGTGGGGAAGAGGTAGAGCATCACGTGCTGGAAATTGAGCAGATGAAAAAATCGCATGGGGGCTCCTTGCAGCCGGGGGTGCGGCCCCGGCCCGTCAGCCGTTGATGAGCGCGTAGACCAGCATCGCGGCGCTGGCCAGCAGGCCCGCCACCGCGAGAAGCGCCAGCGCCCAGGTCTCCAGGCGGCCGATGCGGCTGGTTGGGGCCGGGGCCCGGTCGGGTTCGTCCTCCAGGGGCAGAAAGCGCGCCCGTTGCTGCTCCCGGAACTGGCCGTTGTTGAGGGCCCACAGAAAGACCAGCAGCGAGAGCACGAACCCGATCAGGATATAGCTGGCGAAGTAGGGAAAGTACATGGTGTTCGTCTCTACGGCTCGTAGGCCGCATCGATCCCTCTGGGTTCCGTGTTGGCATCCGACTGGTTGATGAAGTAGACGGCCACGTAATTGCCGACTTCCCAGATTTTCTCCGATTCCAGCTCTTTTTTGAAATAGGGCATGGCCGTGCCCGTGATGCCGTTCATGATCTGGTAGTAGAGGATGCCGCCGGAAATCTCGCGGTTTTTGAGGATCGTGAAATTCAGCGGCGGCGGGTAGAGGTAGGGCTGGGCCGGCCCCATCCCGTCGCCCACCGGGCCGTGGCAGCCCAGGCAGAAATCCTGGTAGATCTTGTGCCCGCGCGCCAGCCCGGCCTCGGAGGTCGGGTAGGGGTTGGGCAGGTTGCGCCAGCCTTCGGGCACCGTTTCGGCCAGCCACGCCACGTTGGCCTCGGGGCCGGCCTCATAGGCCCGGATGGCTTCCTGCTTCCAGAAGCGCTGGCGCTCCATGCGGCGGTCGGCCTGTTTTTGCCCCAGCCCCTGGACATAGGCGGTCAGGTCTTCGAGGTTCTGCTGCCCCAGGTAGGCCACGGCCGGCATGATGGACAGCGTCCGGGTGTAGCGCGGGTTGGTGAAATGCGCGAGGTGCCAGTCGTCGGGGTGCTCGCCGCCCTCCTGGGAGAGGTCCGGTCCGGTGCGGGCCGAGCCCAGCAGGATCGGCTGGTCCATGATGTAGTCGCCGGCCTGGGCGATGCGCTCCGCCCCCAGGCCCCAGTCGATGGTCCGGATGGACTGGCTGTGGCAGTAGACGCAGCCGTTGGCGATGTAAAGCGCCCGGCCCCGGGCCTCCACCGCGCTGCGCGGGCGAAAGATCTCCGAGGGGTCCTCGGTCCGGGTAGCCCAGGGCATGTAGACCACCATGAAAACGATGGCTGCCAGAAGCAGCAGGCTGCCGATCACAACGGCCGTGGGCGTCATCTTCATCGGGCTTCTCCCGGGTTGAAATACAGGGTTCGCAGGATGTTATAAAGCCCCAGGACCGCCGAGGTGAAAATCATCAGCCCGAGCGACGCGCGGTAAACGTAGTAAACGTGGATCTGCGGGATCACCCGGTAGACGGTTTCGCCGTTGAGCCAGGCGTGCCCCTGGACCAGGCCGGCGATGGTCAGTACCGAGGTGAAGCCCACCACCCCGATCAGCACCATCCAGTACTGGAAATCGGCCAGGAAGCGGCTGTAGAGGGGTTTGCCGGCGATCCGCGGCAGGACGTAGTAGAGCCCGCCCAGGGCGATCATGCCGGCGAAGCCCAGCACCCCGACGTGGGCGTGGGCCACCACCCAGTTGTTGAAATGGGTGACCCGCTGGACCTGCGGCAGGGCCATCATCGAGCCCTGGATGCTGACGAAAAAATAGAGGATCGTGCCGGTGAAGACGAACTTGGCGCCGATGTCGGCGTGGATCGCCCCCAGCCGGCCGCGGGCGGTGTACCAGATGTTGATCAGAAAGGCCATCACCGGGATGACCATGGCGACGCTGTCCACGATGGAGATTACCTTGAGCCAGGTGGGCACCGGCACCTGGAGCAGGTGGTGGGTGCCGATGTGGGTGTAGACCACGATCAGCGACCAGAAGCCCAAAAGCGACAGGGTGTGGCTGTAGAGCGGGCTCTGGCAAGCCCTTGGGATGACGTAGTAGGCCACCCCGGCGGCCAGCGGGGTCAGCAGCAGGCCGAAGACGTTGTGGCCGTAAAACCACAGCAAAATGGCGTCGGGAATCCCCACCAGGGCGCCGCTGGTGGGCTGCCAGATGACGTTGCCGAGGCTGAAGGTCGCGCCGGTCAGCACCACCGCGGCGCACACGTACCAGACCGACACGTAGAGCACCGGCTCCCGGCGCTGCTTGACGGTCATGATCAGGTTGATGAAAACCAGCACAAAGAGCGCCACCACCAGCATGTCCACGGGCCAGATCATCTCGGCGTATTCGCGCCCCTGGCTGTGGCCGGCGGCCAGGCTGACCACCGCCGCCACCAGGGTCAGGTTCCAGAGCAGCACCGTGGCGAGGCCCAGTTTGTCGCTGTAGATCCGGGTGCGCAGCAGGCGCGGAAAATAGTAAAAAGCCGCCCCCAGCAGACCGGGGGTGACGAACCCGAAGAGCACCAGATTGACGTGGATGGGGCGGATCCGGCCAAACATCAGCCAGCCGATGTTTTCCGTCAGGTCCGGCGCAATCAGCTCGGTTGCACCCAACAGCCCCATGAAGGTGGCGACCACCAGCCACAAGCCCGAGGTGATGCAGAAGCCCTTGGCCGTCAGATACGGCTGGTCAGCGGTGTGGACATCGGTTGTCAATACGGCTCTCCTTTTTACACGTCAGCAGCGGCGGCTGCCGGCTGCATGGTCTGCAAACAGCGTTGCGCGGCCCTGGGCCGCGCGGCTCAGTTGTGGCACGCCAGCCAGCAGTCCAGGTTGGCGCCCCGCTCGCGGTGGCAGCCGATGCAAAATCCCATCATGAACCTCTGGCCCTTGAGGCGGTCCATGGTCTCCACCGCCCCGTGGCACTCCGCACAGGCCACGGCTTTCTTGATGTGCCGCTGATGGTTGAAAAAGACATGCTCGGGCACGTAGAAGACCTTGCGCCAGGGGGTCGGGGTGCGGGTGTCGAAATAGGCGTGTTCCTTGAGGATCTGGGGGTGGTTGGCGATGATGTAGTTGTGGCAGTAGAGGCACTTTTCCACCGGCGGAATGCCGGGATAGGTGGCGCGCCCCACGTAGGGGTGGCAGAATTCGCACTGGATCGCCTTGACCCCGCTGTGCAGCCGGTGGCTGAAAGGGATCGGCTGCGCCGGACCGATGTCGGTGGCCGGCGGCGTGTAGAAGAAATAGAGAAAGCCGACGATCAGCAGAACACAAATGGCTGTCCAGGCAATCGAGGTTCGGTTTGAGCTCAAGGGGCGGCTCCTGGTTTCAAGTCGTTTCCGGGGCCTGCGCCATGGCGATTTCAGGAAACAGGTCCATGAAATAGGCCAGTGCCAGGATCATCAGACTCATAAACCCCAGGGTGATCAGCGCCTCGCTCAGCCCCACCGGGATGGCCGCGGCGGCGCCATGGGCAAAGGCCGGGCCGATCAGCAGGAGGTGCTCCAGCCAGATGCCGGCGATGATCAGGGTGCAGAGCGCCATCATGATCACCGGGCGGGTCTTGATCTTCTTGTTGATCAAGAGGACGAAGGGGATGATGAAGGCCGCGGCGAAGACCGCCCATGCCAGCGGCTGCCAGGGCATGCGCATCACCCGCTCGATGACGTAGCTGCTCTCCTCGGGGATGTTGCCGTACCAGATGACCACCAGCTGAACGTAGAAAAAATCGCCCCAGACCAGGCAGAAGGCGAAAAACAGCTTGCCCAGGTCGTGGAACTGGCTGCTGCTCAGCCCCGCGGTCTCGCCCTGGTTGAGGCGCATCACCGCCGCCAGGATGATCAGCCCGCCCAGGCCGAGGTAGAAGGCCTTGACGAAGGTGTAGGCCCCGAAGAGGGTGGATATCCAGTGGGGGTCCATGCTCATCACCAGGTCGAAGCCGATCAGCGAAAGCACCACCGCAAAGGCGATGATGTAGAGCAGGCCGAAGACCGTCTTGCGCTGCTGCCAGCGCTCGGGGGCGTTTTGGAGCGCCGTCTGGCCCCGGGTGAAAAAACCCCGGATGCCGCGGTCCGCATCCCCCGGCACCAGCTTGGGCTTGAGGGCGTGGTAGAGGTAGCCGAACCCCAGGCCGTAGAGCAGCAATAGGCCGGCGCAGTCGCGCCAGAAGAGAAACGGCACGTTCAGCCAGACCTCCTTGCCGTGGAGGTCCTCGTGCAGCCACGGGAAGATGTGCTCACTTCCCAGGAAGAGCCCCAGAAAGAGCACGAAGGACAGGGGGAAAAAGGCGGCGAAGGCCTCCGCCAGGCCCGAGAGCCGGCCGGTCCAGCGGGCCTTAACCAGATGCATGAGGGCCGAGAAGAGCAGCCCCCCCTGGGCGATGGCGGACCACACGAGAAAATTGATCAGGTAGGCCTGCCAGGCCCGCTGGGGGTGCCCCCCGACCAGTTGAAGGAGAAACGTCAGCAGGGCGACCGCCGTCAGCAGAGCACCGCCGAGGATCAGTGGTTTGTTTTTGAGCGATAGAACCGGCTTCATGGCACCTTAAACCCCGTGCGGGTGTGTCGGTTGGCTGCCGGCAGGGGCCCCTGCCTTCATGCTTCGAAAACCCGAGCTTGGCCGCCTTTGCGGCGGAAATAATCCTCCAGTTCGGCCTGGCCGTCTTCGCTGCAGGCCGCCAGAACACCGAAATGGGAGCCCGAGCAGCGCGGGTCGTAGTGCTGGAGACCCCCGTAGTCCGGCAGGTCGGTCTGGGTGATCAGGCCGATCACGTTGCCGAAGACGGCGAAGAGGATCGTGAATTCGAAGCCCACGATAAAAAAGGGGATCAGCGAGACCACCGGTTTGCCCGAGACGATCAGCCCCCAGCGCGTGGCGGTGAAGATCGCCAGCAGAAAACCGGTGAAAAAGCCGATGATCCCGCCGGCCAGGGTGAACCAGCCGACGGCGCTTTTCTTGACCTTCAGCACCTGGGCCAGCTTGTGGCTGGGGATCGGGCTGTGGACCCGGGCGAGCTTCCAGGGGGTGTTGGGCAGGTCCGCGGCCACGGCCGCCGCCTGGTCCTCGTCGCTGAAGAGCCCCATGACATAGCGTTCAGCCGGCATGCGGTCCTCCTTCATGGAGGGTTTCCTTGATCTCGGTCATCGAGACCGACGGCAGGTGTTTGACGAACAGCAGGAAGAGAAAGAAGAACAGGCAGAAGCTGCCGAGCATGATGCCGAACTCGATCGCGGTCGGCGCGTAGAGGCCCCAGGCGTGGGGGATGAAATCGCGCGCGACGCTGGTGATGATGATCACGAAGCGCTCGAACCACATGCCGACGTTGACCAGCAGGGAGAGCCCGAACAGCCAGCGGATCGAGGTGCGGATCTTTTTGAAGAAGAACAGCAGGGGGATTATGGTGTTGCAGACCACCATGATCCAGAACCCCACCCGGTAGTCGCCCAGCATGCGATAGCGGAAGACCTCAATTTCCACCGTGTTGAAGCTGTACCAGGCGATGAAAAATTCGGTGGCGTAAGCGAACCCGACGATCATGCCGGTCAGGATGATGGTCTTGGCGACGTTTTCCAGCACATCGACCGTGATGATCTTTTCGTAGTGGAAGATATGCCGCAGCGGGATCATCAGGGTCAGCACCATCGCCAGCCCCGAGTGGATGGCGCCGGCCACGAAATAGGGCGCGAAGATCGTGGTGTGCCAGCCGGGCACCACCCCCAGGGCGAAGTCCCAGGAGACCACGCTGTGGACCGAAATCACCAGTGGCGTGGCCAGGGCCGCGAAGAAGAGGTAGCCGCGGGTGTAGTGGCGCCACTGCTCGTGCTTGCCGGTCCAGCCAAGCGAGATCACCGTGAAAACCTTTTTACGCAGCCCGGTGGCGCGGTCGCGCACGGTGGCCAGGTCGGGTAGCATGCCGGTGTACCAGAAGAGCGAGCTGACCGTCAGGTAGGTGCTGATGGCCACCACGTCGAACATCAGCGGTGACTGGAAATTGGGCCACAGGGTCCGCTGGTTGGGGTAGGGCAGCATGTAGTAGACCGCCCAGACCCGCCCCAGGTGGATGAAGGGGAAAAGCCCGGCCGTGCAGACTGCAAACACGGTCATGGTTTCGGCGGCGCGCGCGATCGGGTTGCGCCAGCCGGCCCGAAAGAGGTGCAGGATCGCCGAGATCAGGGTGCCCGAGTGGGCGATCCCCACCCAGAAGACGAAGTTGATCAGGTAGGTGCCCCAGGCCACCGGGTTGTTCTGGCCGCCGACCCCGATGCCCACGAAGATCTGGTAGAGCCAGCAGGCAGCCCCCAGGAGAATGCCCCCGGCCAGCACGGCGACGGCCGCCCAATAGCCCGGCCGGGGCTTCTCCAGGGTTTGCAGGACTGTCTGGTCGATGGTCGCGTAAGTGAGCTCTGACATGTCTGGCCTATATCTCCTGAACCACTTTGCGCAGGTAAATGACCGCCGGTTTGGTGTTCAGATAGCCCATCACCTGGTAGGCGCGGCGGTCCATGATCATCCGGCGCACCCGGCTGCCGGGCTCCATCAGGTTGCCGAAGACCAGCGCGCCGGTGGGGCAGGTCTGCAGGCAGGCGGGCTGGATTTCACCGTCGCGGATGGCGCGGCCTTCGTTTTTGGCGGTGTTGTGGGCCTCCTTGATGCGTTGGATGCAAAACGAGCACTTTTCCATGACCCCCTTGCTGCGGGCGGTGACGTCCGGGTTGAGCTGCAGATTCAGCGGCTGGGGCCACTGCCAGGTGAACCAGTTGAAGCGCCGCACCTTGTAGGGGCAGTTCTGGGAGCAGAAGCGGGTGCCGATGCAGCGGTTGTAGATCTGGTTGTTGAGCCCCTCCTTGGAGTGGTGCGGGGCGTAGACCGGGCAGACCGCTTCGCAGGGCGCGTTGTCGCAGTGCTGGCACATCAACGGCAGGAAGATCACCTTGCGCTCGTCCTCGGGGTCCAGGTAGCGCTCCACCCGCAGCCAGGCCATTTCGCGGCCCTCGACGATGTGCTGGGCGCCCACCACCCCGATGCTGTTCTCGGCGTAGCAGGCCGCCGCGCAGGCGCCGCAGCCGATGCAGCGGTCCAGGTCGACCACCATCGACCAGCGGTAACCGGCGTGGTCGTGGGGCGGGTAGGCGTCGCGCTTGGGGTCGTAGCCCTCGGGCAGCGGCAGGGTGAGGGGGAAATCCCACATGGTCAGCCCCGCCTTGGGCGGGTGCCCGTCGTGGTGCGACGCGCTTTGCAGGGGGGTCGTCAGGGCGATCTTGCGGCCGTGCTGGATCCGGCTGCCGTCGGTGTGGGCCAGCGTCATCCGCTGGCCGGTGGGGGCGAGCAGCACGTCGCCGGCGACGAATGCAGGCCCGCCGGAGACTGCGTCGGTTTCCGGCGGCAGCAGCCCCAGGGGGTCCACCCCCTCGCCCTGGGCATAGCGGCCGTAGGCGCTGTGGCCCTGGCCGATGGCCATCGCAAGCACACCGGGTCGGACCGCGACGGTCTCGTAGACCGGGGCCTCGAGGCTCCCGTGGGCGGAACGCAGCTGAACCACGTCCGCATGGCGGATTCCCTGGGAGGCCAGGGTCTCGGGGTGGGCCAGCAGTGGGGTCTGCCAGGCCACCTTGGTCAGCGGGTCGGGGATTTCGCAGAGCCAGGGCCGGTTGGCGCCCCGGCCGTCAAAAAACCGGATGGAGGGCGCGGCCACCAGCACCTGGCCGGGCGGGGGGGCGGGCAGGGCCCCGAAACCGGACGGCAGTTCGGAGGGCAAGGAGATCCCGGCGGGGCCGGCCGGAGGTTCGAAGCTGCCCCCGCGCTGCAGGAACGCCACCCACTGGCGCTCCCCGTCGACGAGGCCTTGGGCGGCTAGACGCGTCTTGAGGTAGCCCCGGTAGTCGGGAGCGGGTGGATCGGCCTCGAAGGCCGCCCGCAGGATGACGTCCCCCAGGCTGGGGGCGGCGGTCAGGCTGCCCATGGCGGGCTGCAGGCCCGAGGTCAGGCCGCGTTTGCCACCGTATTCGTCCCAGCACTCCAGGGGCATGCCCACCGGCAGGACCAGGTCGGCCAGCAGGCTGGTCTCATCCATGAAATTGGCGGTGCTGACCACGAAGATGTCCGGCTGGGCGAGGCGTTCGGCGATGCCGGCGCCGGGCAGCGCAAACACCGGGTTGACGTTGTTGAGCAGCAGCAGGCCGGTGTTCTCGGGGGTCAGGTGCTTGAAAAACGCCAGCACCGCGGCCCGCGGGGCCGCGGTCTCCACCCGGTGACGGCTTGCGCAGTCGATTCGGGCGAGATCCGGGTCCAGCACGCGGTTGAGGAGGTTGGCGGCCAGGTTGGCGCCCACGTCGGCCGCGCCGCTGCCGGCGGTGGCGGTGCCCAGGACCAGGGGGGCCTTGGCCGCTAGCAGGCGCGCCGCCAGGCGCTCCAAGGCCTCGGCGGGAATATCGGCTGTCTGGGCGACTTTTTCGGGACTGTAAGGGGCGCACTCGGCTGCCAGCGTCTGCCGCAGGGGGGCCGGCAGGTGCTTCCCGCAGCCGTTTTCAAGGGCCTGGCGGATCAGCCCCAAGGCCACGGTGCCTTCGCTGCCGGGGCGGCAGGCCAGCCAGAGGTCCGCGTTGGCGGCGGTGAGCGACTGGCAGGGGGCGATATGGGCGAAATACCCCTTGCGGCCCGCCTGCAGACCGTGCATGGCCTTGAACTGGCGGGCGTATTCGACCGGCGAGAGCCAGGTCTCGAGAAAATCGGCCCCCAGCGAGACCAGCAGGTCGGCCTGGTCCAGGCGGTAGGAGACCAGCCCGTCCACCCCGAAGGCCATCCGGTTGGCGGTTTTGAGGGCCTCGTAGGCGAAGGGTTCGAAGACCAGCGGCGGCGGTGAACCCCAGCGCTCCAGGGACTCGCCCAGAAGCGCGCTCAGACTTTCCCCGACCACCTCGGTCACCACATGCACCCCGCCGGTCTCCGCGGCCGCCCGGACCTTTTCCTGCAGCAGCGCCTCGGCCTCGGCCCAGGAGAGCGCCCGCCAAGCGCCGTTTTCCCTGAGCTGCGGCGTCTTGAGGCGGTCCGGGTGGTAGACCGCCTGCAGCGCGGCCTGCCCGCGCATGCAAAGCGTGCCCTGGTTGATGGGGTGCAGCGGGTTGCCTTCGACTTTGACCACCCGCCCCTCGCGGCTGCGGGCCAGAAGGCCGCAGCCGGCCGGGCATTCGCGGCAGGTGGAGGCGTACCACAGCGCTTTGCCGGTGACCGTGTCGTCGGGGGCCTGAACCAGGGCGTAGATGGTTTTTTCGGGCTGGGAGGTGCAGCCGGCGGCAACCGAGACGCTGCCCACACCGGCCATCTTGAGAAAGGTTCGCCGATTCATTGGGGCACGGCCTCCCTCGACAGCAGCTGGAAAAGGTTAGGTGCTGCCCGAACCCCCCGCTGCAAATGGTCGTTCGGCGGCTTCGTCGCCTGCGCTTGGGGTGGCAGGCGGTGGGGGACGGGGCTGCCGCGGGCTAACGGCGACCGTTTCGGGGGCCCGGTCGATGACGGCAGGCCTGAACCGGTCGTTCACGCGGTTGGCATCAACCCGCAGCGGTGTGAGCGGAAAGGATGAACGGACAGGTTGTTTATAGAAAAATTTCGGGCCGCCTGTCAAGCGCCAGTTGCAGCCCAATGCCGGCCGCGGTGCGCCGCCGCCCTTAGATTAGTCCGGCTTCCCTGAAGAGCGGCAGCAGGAACTCGCGGCTTTCGCGGCCCGCCTGCTCCGGCATGTCCACGTAGGGATAGAGCTCCAGGCTGATGTCGTGCGCATAACCCAGGCGTGCCATGGCCTCGAAGAGGGGCCGGAAGGCGATGGTGCCCTGGCCGGCGATGAGGTGCTGGTGTCGGCGATCCGGGGCGATGTCCTCGATGTGCATGTGCCCCACCCACTGGAAGAGTTCCTCGAAGGCCGCGCGGGGGTCTTCGCCGGCGCAGAAGAAATGGCCGATGTCGAAGTTGATGCCCACCAGTGGCGAGCGCACATCACGGATGAACTCCCTGAATTCGGCCGTGTTCTCCAGCATCAAGCCCGGTTCGGGTTCCACCAGGACCCTTACGCCCAGTTCCTCGGCCAGGGGAAGAACCTGCTCTAGCCCTGCATGAAAGAGCGCCAGGCCCGCCTTACGGGAAAGGTCCCCCAGGGGGCCGCCGGGCGGCACCGAGATGTTGCGGCATCCCAGCGCGGCGGCCATTCTCAGGCTGTCGCGGGTGTGGCCTATGCGGATCTGGCGGCGTTCGGGCTCGGGCTCGATCCAGGACGGGAGATAGGTGTCGCCCACCGCGAAAAGGGTGAAGCTGTTGATGTTGGTGACACTGAGACCCCGCCGCCGGAGAATGGCCTGGAGCTCCGCGATCTCCCGGGCGCCGTAATCTGGGGGGTAGAGGTGGGGGCGGTCGCCCATGATTTCGACGCCGTCGAAGCCGAGGTCGGCGATTTTTTCCAGGGACTCGCTCAGCGGAAATTTGACGAATGCATTGGTGCTGTATCCGAAGATCATCGGGGTTCCTTTGGGGGCCGGCCGGCTGCGGCGGCCGCCGGGTGGACGGCCCTCAGGCCTTAAGCCGGCTCACACTCCCGGGCCAACCGGTCCAGGGCCAGAAGCTGTTCCTGGAAGGTGACCGGCGGGTTGGCGCCGACGGCTTTCTTGAAGTAAAACCCCAGCTCGGGAACCGGGCCGCTGCGGCCGGCGGCCTGCAGGGCAACCATCCAGCGGGCCAGGTCAAGCGCCATGGGCGCGGCCAGAATCGAGTCGCGGCCCTGGAGGTTGAGCCGTAGGCTCATGGGCAGCCCGAAGAGGCCCTGGAAGTCGATGACGTCCCAGGCCTCCTTGGCGTCGCCGCGGGGCGGGTAGTAGTCGATGTGGACCTTGTGCGTCGGCACCCCGTAGGCGGCGCCCACCGGGTACTCCAGGATTTCGTCCAGCAGCAGGGTCTTGTTGCTGTATTTGCCGGCGGCGCGGCAGGGGTCCATGAGGTTGGCCCCGTCGGCGTTGCCGAGGATGTTGAGGCTGTACCAGCCGTCCACCCGCAGGCTGCGCGCCTTGAAGGCCGAGGCCAGGACCACCTTGAAATAGGTCTGGCCGGTTTTGCCGTCGCGGCCGCAAATGGGTACGCCGCGCTCTCGGGCTTCGCTCACCAACCGGGGGATCTCCAGCTCGTTGGGGGAGAAGTTGACCACCGGCACCCCGGCGCGCACCGCCGCCAGACCGTAAACCAGATCCGGGCACCTGGCGGCGGCGCGGGTGATTTCGCGTGGGTCGGGGTCCTGGCAGTCGCCAAGCCCGCTGCTCTCGCAGGCCGGCAGCAGGTCGACCAGCACCGCTCGGGCGTCCGGGTGTGCCCCCCGGAAGCGCTGAATGTCGGCCACCAGGCGCGCGATCTGCTCTTCGGCGGGGGCTTCGGCCGGCGGCGGGCTGCACAGCGGCACCTGGTCCAGCTCGGCCCGGAGGGGTTTCCAGGCCTCGGCGGGCAGCACCCCGTGGCGGGCCACCGCGGCGGAAAGCGGCGCCGCCGTCACGTCCCAGCCGGCGGTGTGGACCGCTTCGGGGTTGAGCAGCCCCCCGAAGCGCCCGGCTGTGGTCAGGCTGTCCAGAACGGCAGCCGGCGCCTTGCGCAGCGTTTGGGCGGCCACCGCCAGGGTGGAGGCCACGGCCCCCTTCGCGCCGGCGATCAGGAGCAGCAGCGGGGCGCCTGCGGCGGGCGAATTTGTCGTCATCAGGGTCGGCCTTTCGGAATTCAACGGGGGGTGTTAAATGCGGGCGTTATAGAGAAAAGGAAGAGCGCTGTCAAGCCGCCGGCAGCGGGTTCAGGGCGGGGCAAAAACACCGGCCGTGGCGCCGGTGAAGGGTCTGGGAAGGCGCGGCGTCCGGCCCAACGGGCGGCGGCGCTGCCACCGCCCGTTGGGCCGAGGGGGTTGGGGCGATCCGTCAGTACATCATGCCGCCGACGTAAACGCCGGCGCCCACGAAGAGGTCCTTACCGGGAACCCGGTAGATGTAGGTGAGTTTTTTCGAGGGCGTATTCTTGCCGGGCTTGGGCCACATGTACTCTACCCAGCCGTGGCCGACCAGGCGCGCGGTGTTGACGAAATGGACAAAGAGCGCCTTGTCGGTGGGGTCGGTCATCAGCAGCAGGTGTTTCTCTTTGGTCAGTTCCGGCTGAATGGGGTGGGCCAGCATCTTGCCGTTCAGGTCCATCAGGAAGACGTAGGAGTCCTTCCAGACGAAGGGGCCTTTGGGGTCGCCGATGATCTTGATGGCCTCATCCACCCCCTTGGTGTTGATCAGGGCCGCGGCTTCATGGACCTTGACGACGACTTCGTCCTTGGTGGCCGATTCCGGTTCGGCCAAGGCGTTGCCGGCGATCAACAGGGACGCTGCGATGGCGCAAAAAATCTTGACTGCCTTCATGTCATCCTCCTTTGCTGGACTGCTTTGCGATTCTCTCTGACCGGTCGCCCGCAGGGCGCGTCTACTTAATCCACGGCGGGCCGACGGGCAGGATGTTGCGGCCGAAAATCTGGGCATAAATAACGTGGGCCATCATATACCATGCAGCCGCGGCGCAGAACATCAGCTCGAAGCCGGCGACCCGGGTGAGCTCAGGATAGCCGAAGTGGGCCAGATCCAGCAGGATGAATCCGATCAGCAGCAGGGTGAAGGTCACCGCCATGGCGGTGTGAATCCGCATCGCGGCGACCCAGAGGATAGCGGTGTACATCGTCCAGACGACCAGAAACCACCCCACGTCGTTGGTGTTGGAGTGGTAGATCTTGAAGTGGTTCAACAGGAAAATGACCCCCAGCGACACCCAGAAGGCGCCGTAGGACACGAATGCGCTGTAGCCGAAGTTGTTGCCGCACTTGAACTCCTGAAACCCGGCGATCATTTGGGCCATGCCCCCGAAAACCAGCCCCAGCGCGACGATGGGACCCACCCCGCACCACCCCACATTGTGAAACTGCAGAATCATGGTGGTCAGACCGAAGCCCGCCAATCCCACAACTGCGGGGTTGCCATTTACCGGTTGTGCATCTGCCATAAGAAGCCTCCTCTGTCGTTGAATGGATCTGAACGGTGCGCTGAGCGCATTCGATATTCTGTTTGCTGGCGGCGCTCGGGGGCAGACGCCCCCATTGATGTCGGGTTCAGCAGGCGCCTGAATGGACCCGCTGCAATCGGCGAGATGAAGGTTTGGGTTCCGGTTTCGGAATAATGATTTTGACTTCTATAAAACGATAAAATGCATCAGGAGTCAATAAAAAATGGTGCTCGGCCAAAAGGTCGCTTTTGGGCGCTCGGCCCTTCAGGTCGAGGCCGGCGGCTGGAGGGCGGTGTGCTGGGAGACAAAGAAGTAAAAATTTAGGGCAGACTGCCGTGAGCGGTATAACCCGATCGCAGTGGCGCGGGCCGACGGCCTGCCCGGGATTTCGGCTTTCGGCACAGGTTGTGGGCGGACGGGGGTGTCACCCCTTGGGTCCGGGGGAGAGGATGTGGGTGGCGCTGCCCAGTAAGAGCGCGTCGGCTTCCTCGATTGTTTCCGAGAGTGTCGGGTGGGCGTGCACGGTGAGTGCCAGGTCTTGGGCCAGGGCGCCCATTTCAACCGCCAGGACGCCTTCGGCGATCAGAGCCTCGGCGCTGCGGCCGACCATGCCGACCCCCAGGATGCGCCCGCTTTGGGGGTCGATCAGGATTTTGGTCAGGCCCTCGGGGGCGTCCATGGTCAACGCTCGGCCGGAGAACTTCCAGGGGAAGCGCGCGATTCGCACCTCTCGGCCCTCCCGCCGGGCGGCCTCCTCGCTCAGACCGCACCAGGCGATCTGGGGATCGGTGTAGACCACTGCCGGTATGGCGCGCGCGTCGAAGGCTGCCGGCCGGCCGGCGACCACCTCGGCCGCGGTCTTGCCCTCATGGATGGCCTTGTGGGCCAGCATGGCGCCGCCGACAACGTCGCCGATGGCGAAGATGCGCGGATCGTCGGTGCGCTGCTGGGCGTCGACCACCACGAAGCCGTGCGCGTCCAGCTTAACGCGGGTGTTCTCCAGACCCAGGCGGCGGCTATTGGGCTGGCGCCCGATGGCCACCAGGACGCGCTCGAAGCGTTCGCGGCGGCTTTCGCCGACGCTTTCCAAGGTCGCCGTGACCGCCGTCTCGGCTTCCTCGATGGCCGTTACGCGGGTGTTGAAGTGCAGGCCGGCAAAGAGGCCCGCCAAACGTCGCTGGAGGGGTTCAACCAGATCCGGGTCGGTGCCGGGCAGGAGCCGGTCCCCCAGTTCCACCAGCACCACCCGGCTGCCCAATGAGGCGTATACGCTGCCGAGTTCCAGTCCGACGTAGCCGCCGCCAACCACCAGCAGCGAGGACGGCACCTCCGCCAGGCCCAGTGCGCCGGTGGAGGTCATCACGCGGCCCCCTTTGACCGCTGAGGCCCCCGGCAGCAGGATGGGCCGCGAGCCCGTGGCCAGGATGCAGTGGCCGAACTTGATGCCGCTGACCTCGGCGTCGTGCAGCCGCACCTGGGTGGAAGAGGCGAATTCCGCGTGGCCCCGGATCACCTGGACCCCGCGCTGGCGGCAGAGGGACACTAGCCCGCCGGCCAGCCGGTCGATCACCCGGCTCTTCCAGCTGCGGACGGCCGCCAGGTCGATGGTCGGCTCGCCGAAGGTGATTCCCATGGGGCCCGCGCGGCGGGCGTCGTGGAGCAGTTCGCTGAGATGCAGCAGGGTCTTGGAGGGGATGCAGCCGCGAAATAGGCAGGCCCCGCCGGGGCGCTCGGCGGTGTCCACCATGGTCACCTCCAGCCCCAGGTCTGCCGCCCGAAAGGCGGCCGCATAGCCGCCGGGGCCGCTGCCGATCACCAGCAGTTCGGTCTCCTGCACGAATTCTCCCATCACCATGGTCGCCTCCCTCTCGGGTCAGGTCATGGCCAACAGCAGTTCTTCGGGGTCCTGGAGGATTGCTTTGACGGTCTGCATGAACCGGATGGCGTCGGCCCCGTCCAGGACGCGGTGGTCCACACAGACCACCAGCGGCATCATCAGCCGCGCAACGATCTTGGCCGGGCCGTCGGCGGGCAGAACCACCGGCTGCATGCGGGCTGCGCCCATGCCCACGATGGCCACCTGGGGGGGGTTGATGATGGCCGAAAAATGCCCGCCCCCCAGCGGGCCCACGTTGGTGATGGTAAAGGTAGCCCCCTCCAGCACCTCGCGCGTTATCTTGCGCCGCCGGGTGCGATCCACCAGCTCGGCCAGCTCGACGGCCAGCTCCCGCAGGCTCTTGCGGTCCACGTCGCGGACCACCGGCACGATCAGGCCGTCGTCGGTGTCCACCGCCACCCCGATGTGAAAATAGTGTTTGCGGATGATCTCGCCGGCCTCGACGTCCAGGCTGGCGTTGAAATCGGGGTGGCGCTTGAGGGCTGCGGCCGCGGCCTTGAGGGCGAAAACGGTTAATGTCAGCCGGCCCCCCCGGGCCGCGACGGCCTCGCGGTGTTTGCGGCGCAGGGCCTCCAGCTCGGTCAAATCCACCCAGTCCTGGGTGTGCACGTGGGGAATCTGCGACCAGGCCAGGGCCATCTGGCGAGCGGTGGCCCGTCGGACGGCGCGCAGCGGCAGGCGTTCGGTGGTGCCCCAGCGGTCGAAGTCCGGCAGGGGCGTGGATTGCGGCGGGCGCAGCGCCGCGGCGGCTTCCAGGGCCGCATCCGGCTCCGGGGCCTCGCTCTGGGCGGCGGCCGTCCGGACATCCTCGGCAGTCACCAGCCCCTCGGGGCCCGTGGCGGTGACGGCGCTAAGGTCCACCCCCAGCTCGCGGGCCAGCCGCCGGGTGGCCGGCGAGGCCGGCACCGGCGGCCGTTTGGGCTTCTTGTCGGCCTCCGTGGTTTCCGGGGCCGGCCGGGGCGCCGGCGCCTCCCTGTCGGCCGCAGCGGGCGCGTCTGAGGCGGCCGTCGCGGTGTCGGTCTCGAAGGTCATCAGAACCTCTCCGACCCTGACCAGGTCGCCGGGCTTGACCCGGATTTCGGTCACCGTGCCGTCCACCGGCGAGGGGATCTCGACTGCCGCCTTGTCGGTTTCCACCTCCAGGATCGGGTCCCCCTCCCGGACCGCGTCGCCCACCGCCACCATCACCGCCAGCACCTCGCCTTCGTGGATCCCTTCGCCCAGATCGGGCAATTTAAACGACCGCCCCATGGCGTTCTCCTCCTTTCCGGACTCGGTTTTCCCGGCCCAATCGGGCTGCCATGGCCGCGGGCGCCCGGCGCGCCCCGGACTCAGCTCGCCAGCAGGCCGCGCGCCTGGCGCACGATCCGCTCGATCCCGGGCAGGTAGCTGTTCTCACGGCTGAAATACGGTATCACCACGTCGAAGCCGGTGACCCGCGCCACCGGCTTCTCGAGGTAGTAGAAGGCCTTCTCCACCAGGCGCGCCACGATCTCGGCCCCCGGTCCGAAGCTGCGCGGGGCCTCGTGGACCAGCAGGACGTGACCGGTTTTCTTGGCCGAAGCCACGAAGAGGCTGTCGTCCAGGGGGGAGACGGTCAGCAGGTCGATGACCTCGGCCTCCAGGCCGTCCTCCTCGGCCAGCCGCTCGGACGCCGCCACGGTGGGGCGCAGCATGGCGCCGTAGGCGATCAGGGTCAGGTCGCGGCCCTCCCGGACGATTTGGGAACGGCCGATGGGCAGGGTTTCCTCCACCTCCGGGACCTCCTCGCGAAAGGCGCGGTAAAGGGCCTTGGCCTCGTAGAAAATCACGGGGTCCGGGTCGCGAATGGCGCTTGTCAAGAGGGCTCGGGCGTTGCGCGGGCCGGAGGGGATCACCATTTTGAGCCCCGGCATGTGGGCCCAGAAGGCCTCGCGGCTCTCGGAGTGGTGCTCCAGGGCGCGCACGCCGCCGCCGTAAGGGGTGCGCAGCACCATGGGCACCGTGAAACGGCCCCGCGAGCGCCAGCGCAGGCGCGCGGCGTGGCTCTCGATCTGGTGAAAATTCTCGTAGCTGAAGCCCGAAAACTGAATTTCGCAGACCGGCCTGAGGCCGTAGACCGCCATTCCGATGGACATCCCGACGATCCCCGACTCCGCCAGGGGGGTGTCCAGGACGCGGTTTTCGCCGAAGGTTCCGATCAGGCCGTCGGTCACCCGAAACACCCCGCCGTCGACGCCGACGTCCTCGCCCAGCACGATGACGCCGTCGTCGCGCGTCATTTCCTGGCGCAGGGCCAGGTTCAAGGCCTCCACCATCGTCATCTTAGCCATGGCTGTCCTCCTTGCGCGCCGCGGCCAGCTCCCGGGCCAGTTCCGCCTGCTGCGCCTGGAGATCGGGGGTCATTTCCGCATAGACATGGTCGAACATCTCCAGCGGGTCGTCCATCTGGGCCATCTGCTCTTCGGCGCGCGTGACGGCGGCCTGGATCTCGGCCTGGATTTCGGCCTCCAGGGCCTCGATCTTTTCCGGGGTCAACACCCCCTTGTCGGTGAGGTAGCGCTGAAAGCGGGCGATGGGGTCCCGTTTTTTCCAGACCGCCACATCGTCATCGCTGCGGTAGCGCTTGGGGTCGTCGGCGGTGGTGTGAACGCTCAGACGGTAGGTGACGCACTCGATCAGGGTCGGACCGTCACCGGCGCGGGCGCGCGCCACCGCTTCGCTGGCCGCGGCGTACACCGCGAGGATATCGTTGCCGTCCACCTGGATGCCCGGCATCCCGTAGGCGATGGCCTTCTGGGCGAGGGTCGCGGAGCGGGTCTGGTTCGCCCGGGGAATGGATATGGCCCACTGGTTGTTCTGGCAGACAAAGATCACGGGGGCCTGGAATACCGCGGCCAGGTTCAGACCCTCGTGAAAATCGCCCTCGGAGGTGGCGCCGTCGCCGAAGAAGGTCATGGCCACCTGGTCGCTGCCGCGGTATTTCATGGCCCAGGCCAGCCCCACGGCGTGCGGGACCTGGGAGCCGACCGGCACGCAGAGCGGCAGGTCGTTGCTCTCCGAGGCGATCTGCCCGCCCTCGTTGAAGCCGCCGAAGAAGATGATGAAGTTTTCCAGAGGCTTGCCGCGCCAGATCTCGGCCGCGCTTTCGCGAAAGGAGGGCACCATCCAGTCCGAGTCCCGCAGCGCCGCCACGGCCCCCAGCTGGGCGGCCTCCTGGCCGGCGATGGGGGCGAAAGTGCCGATCCGTCCCTGGCGCTGGAGGCTGAGCATGCGCTCGTCGAAGCGCCGGCCGAGCAGCATGGCGCGATGGAGCTTGAGCAGGTCGGCGGGTTCGATCAGGGGTTCCAGGTCGCCGTCCAGGGTTCCGTTTTCGTCCAGGATGGAAAGGTATTCGATGGGGTGGGGCAGGGATATCGGTTTGCGCGGCATGGCGATTTTCCTCCTTTCCGGTGGGACGAAACTGCGGCAGGGACAGGCTGAATGCCCGGGAGCCAGGGTTGCAACAGCCTTAAGATGGGGTCTTTTGGAAGGGAGTCAAGCGGGGCAGGAGGAGGCGGCGTGGCGGTTGCCCGGTGGGGGCCGTGGGGGCACCCATTGCGGGCAACCGGCGCAGGGCTTCAGCGGTCGAAGACGTCGGCTGCGCCCGAGGCTTCCAGGCTGAGCTGGCGGGAGTGCCAGACGTTGTTTTCGTTGTTGAAACTTTCAAGCTGGACGTGGGTCAGGTGGGTCACCATGCGGATATCCTCGGCCGCCGCCTCCTCCTGGCCCAGGCGCGTGTGAAGGCTTGCGCGGCTGTAGTAGGCGGCGCCGTACTCCGGGTCGAGCGCCAACGCCCGGTCGAAGTCCTCCAGGGCCTTGGCGTGGTCACCGTCGGCTTCATGCGCCAGCCCCCGCAGGTGGAAAGCCTTGGCGTATTCGGGGTTCAGTTCGATGACGTGGTTGAAATCCGCCAGGGCCGCGTCCGTCTGGCCGAGTTTGAGGTGGGCTGCGCCGCGGCTGAGAAAGGCGAGGGTGAATTCGGGGTCGTGACGGGTGGCGTCAGTCAAGGCCGCGATGCTCGCGTCGAGGTTGCCGGCGACAAACTCCGCCATTCCCTGGTCGAAAGAGGCTCTGCTTTCGTTGTGCTGGGTCATGGGTCTACCTCCGAATATCTTCTTCGGGTGCCGAACACCGAGGCGACACCCGGATCTGTTTAAATGTTGGTAACACGCCTCAGGCGGCCCCGAAGCGGGGGATGCCCTGAGAGGTATCACCATATTAGGTACTGGCGCGGCGGGTGTCAACGCGGTCTCCGGCGGACGGCCGCCCGGGTTTCCAGAGAGCGGCTTGAACCTGGCCCGGGAAGTCTTATCGTTGATTGCAAACCACCCGCCCGGGCAGCTGAGAGTCCCCGGGCATTGCCAAACCCCCAATAGAGCCGTGCCCTGTGCCGATCCGGCGCAGCGGCCGCCAAGGAGGTTCCCATGAGCGATTGTCAAGACCGGCGCGCAAAGCGCCGCAGCCACTTTCGAAATACGATGATTCTCACCGCCAAGGACAACGGATCGACCTTTCCGGTGCGGATGTGCAACGCCAGCGAGGACGGCCTTTTCTTCGAGGCTGGGAGCCGGTTTGCACCGGGAGCCCAGATCTACGTGATGGCCCCCGGCTCCTGCGATGTGGACCGGGCCAGGGTCGTCTGGTGCCGTGAAATCCTGGACCCCGAGGCCCCCCGCTACCGGGTGGGGGCGACCTTCCCCAACACCCTGGTGCACTGATCCCCCCCGACGGTTTTTGCGCCGGATCCGGCCGCCCGGCCGCCCGGCGCAAATCCCTCCCCCGCCCTTGTGAGACGGCCGCAGTGCGGTCAAGAAAGCCCGCCCATCGTCCGAAAAAGACGTATCTTTTCGCAACCCGAGCCCGGTGACCCGCATGGCCGCCAAAACACCCGCCGCCCGCCCCACCCGACCGACTGTTATTCGCCTGCGGCCCCTGCTGGGTGCTGCGGCCGCGCCCCTGATCCTGCTGGCCCTGGGCGCCGCCCTGGCCTGGCGCTGGCCCGAGGTGCGCCCGCCGGGTCAAACGGCGGCCGTCTGCAGGGCGCTGGCGGACCTGCTGCCGTTTCTGCCGTACGCGGTTTTCGGCCTTCTCCTGCTGGCGGGCGGCCGCTGCCACAACGCCGGCCTGATTCTCGGCGCGCCGGTGCTGTCGCTGGCCTATCTCGGATCTTCGGGGGGCGCGCTGCCCCTTGCGGTCGGGCCTTGGGGGATGTGCCTGGAGGCGCTGCTCCAGACGCTGCTGCCGCTCAATCTGGTTTTTCTGGCGCTGCTGACCCGCTCCCGGCTGTTTTCGACCCGCAGCTGGGCGGCAGCCGTGGTGATCCTGCTGCAGACAGCGGGGCTGGCGCTGGTTTTTGGGCCGTCTTTCCCCGGTCACCAGCTCGCCCGGGCGCTGCTGCAGGACGCGGTCTCGGGGTGGTGCCCCCGCCTGGAAGTTGCCGATTGGCCGGCCGCCCGGCTCAGTCTGCTTCTTTCTCTGATGTTTCTATGCCAGCGGCTGATGCGGACCACGGACGGGCTGAGCGCCGGTTTCGGCTGCGCCCTGGTGGCCGCCTGGCTGGGAGTCGGCGCAGGCGGGCCGACGGCCGCGGTCTGGTTCACGGTTGCCGGCCTGATCCTGGGAGCGTCGCTTTTGGACAGCACCTACCGCCTGGCCTACAACGACGAGCTGACAGGGCTCCCCGGGCGCCGCAGCCTCAACCAAGCTCTGATGGGTCTTGGCCGGCGCTACGCCCTGGCGATGATCGATGTGGACCACTTCAAGCGCTTCAACGACCGCTTCGGGCACGACACCGGCGATGACGTGCTGCGGCTGATCGCCGCCCGGCTCGCCCGGATCTCCGGCGGCGCCCGGGTCTTTCGCTACGGCGGCGAGGAATTTGCCGCCGTGTTTGCGGGCAAAAGCGCCGCCGCAGCCCGCAGCCACCTGGAGGCCTTTCGTCGGGCGCTGGCGCAAACGGCCTTTCGGGTGCGCCGCCACAAGGGCGCCGCCCGGCCGGTCAGAGTTACGGTGAGCATCGGCGTCAGCGCACCCGACGGCCGCACCCGGGACCCTGCGGCGGTCCTCAAGGCCGCCGACCAGGCCCTCTACCGGGCCAAACGGGCGGGCCGCAACCGGATTGTCGCCTGATCCGCGCTCTGCGGTGGCAGGGGCTGCGCTTTACAAGGCGCCCCAGGGTCTTTACTTTATAGTGCGTTTGTGAACCGGATATCGAGTGGGCCCTGCCGGAGTGCCTGGCGTCCTTACCCGCGCTGGGTGCGCCGGTCGGCGAAAGGATGGTGCCGGATGATTGACTTCAATGCCGAGGAGATCTTTCGGATGGCCGAGCAGCTTGAACGCAACGGGTCCGAATTTTACCGCAGCGCCGCCGCGGCCGCGGCCCGGCCCGAAGAAAACGATCTTTTGCTGCGGCTGGCCGCCATGGAGGATGCGCACCAAAAAACCTTCCAGACCATGCGCTCGGAACTCGGCGATCTGGAGCGCAGCGCCACCGCCTTCGACCCCGACGGCGAGGCGACCCAGTACCTGCGGGCGCTGGCCGACACCCGCGTTTTCTTCCAAAAGAAGATCGACACCAGCTCGATGAAGGAAATTCTCAAGGCCGCCATCGAGGCCGAGAAGGAATCCATCCTCTTCTACCTGGGGATGCGCGCGACGCTGCCCACCAGGCTGGGCCAGAGCCGCCTGGACGAGATCATCCAGGAGGAGATGGGCCATATTCGCATGCTCAGCCGGGAACTGGTTCGGCTAAAGGAGTAGGCGGCCGACACCCTTCTAACTTCCTTCCCCTGCCGCGGGCGCGTGCCGTGCGAAGGCTGGCGCTCCACCGGACCACCGTCAGCCCTCAATCCCCATCAGCTTGCCGGTTCTGGCCAGATCCTCCAGGGCGTCCCGGTTCAGCAACCGGATGGTGCGCCCCGCGACTTCGATCAGGCCCAGGCCGGCCATCTTGGCCATCATGCGCGAGAGGGTTTCGGGGATCGTTCCCAGCAGGCTGGCGAGCTGACCCTTGGAAATCGTCAGGGCGACGGTGTCCTCGGCGGCCTGCTCGGCCGCCAGATAGACCAGGTAGGAGGCCAGGCGGCCCGGCACCTCCTTGAGCGAAAGATTTTCGATCTGGACGGTAAATTGCCGCAGCCGCAGGGACAGCACCGCCAACATGTTGAGGGCCAGCGAGGGCATGGCGCTGGTCAGGTCGACGAAGGCCTGCTTGGGGAAAAAAAGCAGTCGGCTTTGGGCGATTGCCTCGGCGCTGGCCGGAAAGGGTTTGCCGGAAAAAACGGGCACCTCCCCAAACGGCTCGCCCGGGCCGAAGATATGCAAAATCTGCTCTTTGCCTTCCGCCGAGACCTTGAAAATCTTTATCCGGCCGCTCATGACGACGTAAAAACCGCTTCCCGGCTGGCCTTCGGTGAAAACAATCTCCCCCTTGGCAAAACGGCGCGTGACCGCAATGGCGCAAACGGCCTGGAGCTGTTCCTCGGGCAGGCCGCCGAAAAGGGGTGTTCGGGCGATGATGTCCATTATTTTTTCCATGGCCTGAAAAAAAACCTATTTCTTGACCTAAGTCAAGGAGTCATCATCCAAGGCGGTCTATAAGGAAACCCATCAAGCGCAACAACCGTCAAACGGTCGCCTCTCCAAGGGCGGCCAAACCCCAACAAAGACAGGAGGCAAGCCATGTTTTGTTTTCAGTGTGAACAGACGGCCAAGGGCGAAGGCTGCACCAAACTCGGGGTCTGCGGCAAGCAGCCCGACGTGGCGGCCCTTCAGGATCTTCTCGTATACGAAATCAAAGAGCTTTCACGGATTGCGGTGGAAGGCCGCAAGGTGGGGCTGGTGGATGCCGCGGTGGACCAGTTCACCAGCGAGGCCCTCTTTTCGACCCTCACCAACGTCGACTTCGACCCCGAGCGGTTTGTGGAAATGCTGGCGCGCTGCGTCCAGGTGCGCGAAGACCTCAAAAAGCGCGTGGCCGCCGCAGGCGGCAAAACCGATTTCGGATCCCCGCGCGTGGTCTATGCGCCCGGCGCCGGCAAGGAAGAACTGGTGGCCCTGGGCGGGCAGGTGGGCGTCAAGGCCGACCCGGACCTCGACCCGGACCTGCTCTCGTTGCGGGAACTGTTAATCTACGGCCTCAAGGGCGTTGCCGCCTACGCGGACCATGCCCGGATCCTGGGCCAGGTCGACGACCGGGTGGATGCCTTCATCCACGAGGCCCTGGCGGCCACCCTGGACAAAAGCCTGAGCGCCGATGACTACGTCGGGCTGGTGATGAAGTGCGGCGAGATCAACCTGCGCACCATGGAGCTGCTGGATGCCGGCAACACCGGCGCCTACGGCCAGCCGGTCCCCACCCCGGTGCCCCTGGGCCAGAAGCAGGGCAAGGCGATCCTGGTCTCCGGCCACGACCTCAAGGACCTGGAGGAAATCCTCAAGCAGAGCGCCGGCAAGGGCATCACGGTCTACACCCACGGTGAAATGCTGCCCTGCCACGGCTACCCGGAGCTCAAGAAGTACCCGCACTTCTACGGCCATTACGGCACCGCCTGGCAGAACCAGGCGCGCGAGTTCGCCGCCTTTCCCGGCGCGATCCTGATGACCACCAACTGCATCCAGAAACCCCAGGACGCCTACAAGGGCAATATCTTCACCACCGGGCTGGTGGGCTGGCCCGGGGTGACCCACATCGCCGACAAGGACTTCACCCCGGTGATCGAACGGGCCCTGGCGCTGCCCGGCTTCGCCGCGGACGTCCCCGGCAAGAGCGTCATGGTCGGCTTCGGCCACAACGCCGTTCTGGGTGTTGCGCCGGCGGTGATCGAGGCGGTCAAGAACAAGCAGATCCGGCACTTCTTCCTGGTCGGCGGCTGTGACGGCGCAAAACCCGGCCGCAGCTACTACACCGAGTTTGTCGAGAAGGTGCCCGCCGACTGCGTGGTCCTGACCCTGGCCTGCGGCAAGTTCCGCTTCTTCGACAAGGACCTGGGCACCATCGGCGGCATTCCCCGCCTGCTGGACATCGGGCAATGCAACGACGCCTACTCGGCCATCAAGATCGCCTCGGCCCTGGCGGACGCCTTCGGCTGCGGGGTCAACGACCTCCCGCTGTCCATGATCCTCTCCTGGTACGAGCAGAAGGCCTGCGCCATCCTGCTGACCCTGCTCTACCTGGGGATCAAGGACATCCGGCTGGGGCCCTCGCTGCCGGCCTTCATCTCGCCCAACATCCTCAACGTCCTGGTGGAGAAGTTCAACATCATGCCCATCACGACGCCGGATCAGGACCTCAAGGCGATCCTCGGATAGACCTTTTTCTTATCATTGGCGGGGGCCCGGGACAGCGGGCTCCCGCCCGAACCCGACAACCGGAGGAACAGGCCATGCGATGCCCGGGACAGGACACCCAGTATTGGAACTCGAAAGCGATCTTCGAGGCCAAATGCCCCAAGTGCAACCACCCGGTGGAGTTCTTCAAGGACGACACCACGCGCAAGTGCGGGCACTGCGGCCACCGCTTCGTCAATCCGCAGATGGATTTCGGCTGCGCCGCCTACTGCCCGTTTGCCGAACAGTGCCTGGGGAGTCTGCCGCCGGAGTTGGTGGCCCAGAAGGAAAATCTCTTCAAGGACCGGGTGGCGGTGGAGGTCAAACGCCATCTGAAAACCGATTTCAAGCGCATCGGGCATGCCTCGCGGCTTGCGCGCTACGTTGAGCGCATCCAGCAGCGCGAAAAGGGCAACCCGGCCAGCGCCCTGATTGCCGCCTACCTACTGCCCATCGTTGCTCAGGCCGCCGCCGATGGGGGCGCCGAGGCCTGGCGGCGGGCGGCGACCGCCACCGTCGGGGAATTTCTCTCCAAACTCGGCGCCGGTGAAAACCTGATCACCGCCGTTGCCGAGGTGCTGGCCGCTCTCTCCGGCGCCGATCCCCAGGCGCCGGTGGAGGTACGAGTGCTGCACGATGCGGAGGCGATTTTGCGCCTGGAAGATCAACAGAAAACCGCGCCCCTGCCGTTGGATGCACTCCAGCAGCAGCTCGACGGGACTCTTTTGACCGACGGCGGCCGTCAGGCCGCGGCGGCGGTGCTGCTGAAACCATGAGAGGATGAGAGATGAAGGTTTACCGCAAGATCATCGAGATCGACGAGGAACGCTGCGACGGCTGCGGACAGTGCGTCCTGGCCTGCGCCGAGGGTGCCATCCAAATCGTGGACGGAAAGGCCAAGGTGATTTCCGACAACCTCTGCGACGGTTTGGGGGCCTGTATCGGCGACTGCCCCCAGGGCGCTTTGAAGATCATCGAGCGCGAGGCCGAGGAGTTCGACGAGGAGGCCGTGGCAGCCCGTCTCGAACAGGAGGCGGATGTCCACACGGGGTGCCCCTCGGCGGGGGTCCAGATTTTGACCGCGCCCGCCCCCTGTGCTGCGGCCAACCAGCCGGCCGGGTTCGAACCCGCCGCGGGGGGCGACTCCGCCCTGGGCCACTGGCCGGTCCAGATCCACCTGGTGCCGCCCACCGCGCCGTTTTTGAAAGGCGCCGATCTGCTGGTCATGGCCGACTGTGTGCCGGTGGCCTTTCCCACCGTTCACCGCGATTTCCTGCAGGGCCGGGCGGTGACCCTGGGGTGCCCCAAGTTCGACGACCGCGACGCCTACATCGAGAAGTTCAGCGCCATTTTCCGGCAGGCCGGGATCAAATCCATCACCACCGTGGTCATGGAGGTCCCCTGCTGCGCGGGGCTGCCCGATATCGTCAAAAAGGCCCAGAGCGCGGCGGGCACCCGAATACCCACCGAGACGGTGGTGATCAGCACCCGCGGTGCCATCATCAAGCGGATCAGCGGCTGAGCGATCCTCGGGCCGAGGCGGGGGTTTCTCTTTGGGTGCCCGGCCCGGGCAGGTCCTCGCCGGGCTGCGGCGGAATTGACATGCTGGGCGGCGCTGGCTATAACGCCAGCAAGCCGCCGGCGGATTCGGCGGTCAACCCCGGCCGCCGCCGCATCGGCCGCCTTGCAAGGAGCCGTCCAGCATGCAGATCTTCGTTTCCGGGTCGCTGGCCTACGACCGCATCATGGATTTCCCCGGGCGCTTTTCCGACCATATCCTTCCCGACAAGATCCACATTCTCAACGTCTGCTTCACGGTCAACGGCCTGACCGAAAAATTCGGCGGCACCGCCGGCAACATCGCCTACAACCTCAGTTTGCTGGGGGAAAAGCCCCAGATTCTGGCAGCGGCCGGCAGGGATTTCGAGCGCTACGCGCAGTGGCTGACCCATCTGGGTCTGCCCCTGGGCGGGATTCGCGTGATCCCCGAGGAGTATACCGCCGGGGCCTACATCACCACCGACAAGGCCGACAACCAGATCACCGGATTCAACCCCGGCGCCATGCGTCACCCTTCCCGCTACGCCTTTGACGGCCTGCGCGGTGACGAGGCCATCGCCATCATCTCCCCCGGCAACATCGAGGATATGCTGACCTACAGTCGCACCTTCAAGCAGCGGGGGGTGCCCTACATTTTCGACCCCGGCCAGACCATCACGGCCCTTAGCGGCGCCCAGCTGACGGAGATGATGACCGGCGCGGCGCTGCTGATCTCAAACGACTACGAGCTGGAAATGATCATGCAGCCCACCGGTTTGGACCGCAGCGCCATTCTGCGGCGGGCCGGGGGCCTCATCACGACCCTGGGGGAAAAGGGGGCGCTGCTGACGACGGCGGCCGGCGAGACCCGGATTCCGGCCGTACCGGTGGCGCGGGTGGCCGATCCCACCGGCGCCGGGGACGCCTTCCGGGCCGGTCTGCTCAAGGGGCTGGTGACCGGGAGACCGCTGGCCGCGGCGGCCCGCATGGGAGCGGCATGCGCCAGCTTCGCGGTGGAATGCCTGGGCACCCAGGAGCACACCTTTACCCTGGGGCGCTTCTGGGAGCGTTTCCAGGCCGGTTTCGGCGACGGCGGTGATGCCGCGGCGAGCGGCGCCTGACAGCGGCCGGCCGCTGCCGGGCCTTATTCAGCCCAGCAAATCGGCGGGCAGTTCGCAGGTTTGATCCATGGCCTTGCGGGATTCGACATAGTGTGCGGCCGCCAGGGCGGCGGTGCAGCCGTCGGCGGCTGCCACCACGATCTGGCGGGCGTATTTGGCCCGCAGATCACCGATCACGTAGATTCCGGGGGTGTTGGTGGCGCATTTGTCGTCGGTCTCGACGTAGCCGTCCATGTTAATCCGGGTGCCCTGGGGCACCAGGCGGTTGTTGGGGTTGAAGCCGATAAAGATGAAAACCCCGTCGGTGGCCAATTCCCGCTCGGCACCGCTCTGGGTGTCCTTCAGGCCGACGGCGCAAACCCCTTCCGCATTGGCCCTGATCTCCGTTAGCACCGTGTTCCAGAGGACCTCGATTTTGCACTCCGCCTCGATCCGCTGCTGCAGCAGCATGCCGGCCCGCAGAGCGTCGCGCCGGTGGGCGATGTAGACCTGCTTGGCCAGCTTGGCCAGGTAGAGGGATTCCTCGGCGGCGCTGTCGCCGCCACCCACCACCACCACCGTCTTGTTGCGGAAGAAAAAGCCGTCGCAGACCGCGCAGTAGGACACCCCCTTGCCGTAGTAGGTGTCCTCACCGGGGACCCCCAGCTTGCGGGGGCTGCCGCCGGTGCCGATGATCACCGCATGCGCGCTCAGGCGTCGCCCGTCGGCCAGGGTGACGCTGTGGCGGTCGAGCCCCGGGGTGATGGTGGCCACCTCCTGGGAGAGGACCTCCAGGCCGTAGGCCTTGGCGTGCTGGAGAAATTTCTGGGCCAGCTCCGCGCCGCTGATATGTTCGAAACCGGGGTAGTTTTCCACCTCGTCGGACATGACTACCTGGCCGCCGGGCGCGGCGCTTTCGATCAGGACGGTTCTCAGCGCCGCGCGCATGGCGTAAATGCCGGCGGAAAGGCCGCCGGGGCCGCCCCCGACAATAATCAGGTCATAGAGCTCATTTTCAGGCATCTCGGTTCTCCTTGCAGGGGTGTCGCGTGGGTGCTCGCGCCTGCGGCGGGCGCAAGCGCGGACTGCTTCTCCCATACCGCTTGTGGACAGCATTAATCAAGGCTTTATTGCCGATCTCGGGCAGCCGGTCGCGGCCGGCGGGCGGCTGCGGTCGGCGCCATCTTATCTTGCGGCATTATTTTTTTCCGGGGCCCTCAGCCTCCCGGCGGCGCAAGAGGGCCTCGTAGGCGGCGAGTTTTTCCAGGGCCTGGGCTTCGCTGGCAAGCTCTTTGATGGATTCTCGAAAGGCGCTGCTGTGGGGCAGCCCGCGGCTGAACCACCCCAGGCGGCTGCGCATCATGCGGCAGGCGTGCCGTTCGCCGAAAAAGCGGACCGATGCGCGCAGGTAGGCGCGCAGCGCGTCGAACCGCAGCGCGAGGTCGACCGGCGGCGGCGGCTGGCCCTCAAGCGCCGCCCGCACCTGGCCGAACAGCCAGGGGGCGCCGATGGCCGCGCGGCCGATCATGACTGCATCGCAGGCGGTTTTTTGGCGCATGGCGAGGGCATCCGCGGCGCAGGTGATGTCGCCGTTGCCGATCACCGGGATGGCCACCGCCGACTTGACGGCGGCGATCACGGGCCAGTCCGCGCAGCCGCGAAAGGCCTGGTCGGCGGTTCGGGGGTGAACGGCGATGGCATCCACACCGCAATCCTCCGCGATCCTGGCGATCCGCAGGGCCTGGGCGCCGGAGGCCTCCCAACCCGTGCGGATCTTGACCGTCAGCGGGATGCGGACCGCCTGGCGCACGGCCCCCAGCAGGGCCGTGGCCTTTTGCGGTTCACGCATCAGGGCGACCCCGGCGCCGCTTTTGACGATCTTTTTGACCGCGCAGCCGAAATTGATGTCCAGTACATCGGCGCCGGCGGCCTCAACCCGCGCCGCCGCTTCGGCCGTGATCCCCGGGTCCGAGCCGAAGAGCTGCATGGACACCGGCTTTTCGTCCGCGACACTGGCCAGCAGCCGGGCGGTTTTGGCCGACCCGTGGACCAGGCCGTTGGCGCTGACCATCTCGGAGCATACCAGGGCGCATCCGGCCGCGCGGGCCAGGAGCCGGAACGGCAGGTTGGTGATGCCCGCCAGCGGGGCGAGAACGGTCGGGTTTTCGAGGGTCAGGGATCCAATGCGCATGGCCGGGTGTCGTTTCTTCGCCGGTCGCTCTCCGGGGCGCCGGCGGGTTTGGCAGGGGGCTGCCGCTTTAACACGATTGGCGCTGGCGGGCAAGCACCTCTTCCACCGCCGCAGGCGCTGGGGCGGCGCTCGGCTGGGCGTAGCAGTAAAGGCAGTTGTGAAAGCAGGGCTGTCGGCGATAGTCGCCGACGTCCGCCGACAGGCTGCAGCCGCAGCCCTTTTTGACCCGCTGGCCGCCGTCGCGGCGCAGGGAAATCCGCCCGCCGTAAAGACCCATCAGCAGGGCGCCCGGGATGCAGCTGGCCGGGGCGAGCGGCGCGGCCGGCGGCAACGCGGCCAAGACCTGGACCTCGCAACAGGTTTCAAGCCGGATGCCGTACGGGGTCAGGGCGTTTGCCAGTTGTTTCAGCAGGGCGGCCTTGCGGGCGATGGGCGGGTCCCAAAAGGCCATCCCCGGCAGGCGCGCCGTGCGCCGCGCGATTTTGGCGTAGTCGTCACGAAAGCTGGTGATGCAGCGGGTGATCCCCAGGGCGCCGGCGTGCCGGGCGATGCGGTCGAAATCGGCCAGGTTGTCGTGGATCCCCCCGCCGTTTTGACGGTAAAAACAGATCGGGTCGAAGCGCCAGGCGACGGCTGTCGGCCCGAAGGCCCGCGCCAGGTCGTCCATCTGCGCCAAGCGCTCCGCAAGGGGCGGCACGCGCGGCTCCAGGAGGCGGTCGGTGGAGTTGAGGGTGAAATTGAAATATAGGTTGTAGCCCAGTTGCCGCAGTTTCTGGCCGTAGCGGCCGGCCAGAAAGGGGCCGAAGTTTTTGGACCAGAAAACGATCGTGTGAACCTCGCGCCGGCCGGCCGGAACCCGCCGCGGACGCCGGTTGAAGGGGTTTTCAACGCTGAAAAAGCCCCTGGCGATACCCGCCATGAACCACGGCATGTAAAAGGCGGGGATATCGGTCCGGCGCGAGGCGGAGATGACGGTGGGCGGGCCTTGGGCGGCGGGGTGCATCAGGGGTCGGTTTTCTTCTTTGGCGCCAGCCGGATGACCTTGGCGGCCCCCTGGGGCTGCGGGCCGTCGCCGGGGGCGGGCTTTTCCGCGGGCGGGCGCGCCGGCTGGGGCGCCTCGACCCGCTCCAGGCGCATGCGTTTGCCGTTCATGGTAAATTCCTGCCCGTTGATATAGGCGTCGCGCAGGATCCAGGTGACCACCTGCAGCGGGACCTGCAGCATCAGCAGGGTGACATGGTACCAACCGGGCTTGTGGTCGGCCGCGATCTCCTCGATGCGGGCAAAGCCCAGCGGCTTATCCTCGAAGTGGATCAAAACGATGTCGTTGATACCGGTCATGGCGGCAATCCTCGGGCGGTGGCCCCGGCGGTTGATCTTCTTTTCTTTATAAGTCCGAGCGGGGGTGGGATCAAGCAAAAACGGCCATCCGGTGTGACCCTCCAAAATGAATTTTGATTCATAAATCCGGCGTTCCCCTCCGCCCCTCCCGACGCCCCGCCGCCGCCGCGGGACATGGCCCAAAATCCTTATCATGAAAGAATTACAAAGCCTGAATAGCCGGCTCTGGGTTTTTAGCTTGACAGTCGCGGCCGGGTCTTGATAAATGAATGAGGATTCATTCAATTGCTGATTTGCTGGCGTCCACTTCTCAACTCAGGAGGGAATCATGATCAGGAAGATAAAGAAAGCCGCGGTTGTCGGGTCCGGCGTCATGGGCGGCGGGATCGCCGCTTTGCTGGCCAGCGCCGGCGTGAAAACCCTGCTGCTGGACATCGTGCCCTTTGACCTCAAGGATGACGAAAAAAACGACCCCGCGGCCCGCAACCGGATCGTCAAGGCCGGCCTGGACGGCATCCTGCGAGCCCGGCCGGCGCTGCTGATGCAGCCCCGGGATGCGGAGCTGATCACCATCGGCAACCTCGAGGACGACTTCGACCAATTGGCCGAGTGCGACTGGATCGTCGAGGTGGTGGTGGAGAACCTGAAGATCAAACAGGCCCTTCTGAAGCGCATCGACCCGGTTCGCAAACCCGGCGCGATCGTCTCCAGCAACACCTCCGGGATCCCCCTGAAGGCCATGTCGGCAGGGCTCTCCCAAGGTTTCCGGGAGCACTTCCTGGGGACCCATTTCTTCAACCCGGTGCGTTACATGAAGCTCTTGGAGCTCATCCCCGGAGAGGACACCCTGCCGGAGATTCTCGACTTCATCGCCGACTTCGGCGAACGCATCCTGGGCAAGGGGATCGTCTGGGCCAAGGACACCCCCAATTTCGTGGGCAACCGCATCGGGGTCCAGGGGATCGTCAAGGCCATGCAGCTGATGGTGGAAGACGGCCTGACGATCCCGGAAGTCGACGCCCTCTTCGGGCCCGCCATGGGGCGCCCCAAAACCGCGATGTTCAAAACCACCGATCTGGTGGGGCTGGACACCATGGCCCACGTGGCCAACAACACCTACGCGCTGGTGGTGGACGATGAGCAGCGGGAGAGCTTCAAAATCCCGGCCTTCATCGACGCCATGATCGAAAAGAAGCTCCTGGGCAAGAAAACCAAGGCCGGCTTCTACAAGACCGACCTGACGCCGGAGTGGAAGAGGCTGCGCACGGTGATCAACCCCGCCACCCTGGAATACGAGCCCTTCGAGGCGCCCGAGTTTCCCTGCCTGGCGGCGGCCAAGAAGGCCGGCAGCCTGCCCGAGAAGATCAGGGCCGTGGTTTACGGCGACGACCGCGGCGCCCGCTTCGCCTGGAAAGTCCTGGCCCACGGCCTGGTTTACGCCGCCAACCGGATCCCCGAAATTTCGGACACCATTGTTGAAATCGACAACGCCATGAAGTGGGGCTACAATTTCGAGCTGGGGCCCTTCGAGACCTGGGACGCCATCGGGGTGGCGGAGTCGGTGGGCAAAATGGAGCAGGAGGGCATCCCGGTGCCCGCCAACGTCCGCGCGATGCTGGCGGCGGGCCACACAACCTTCTACAAGTCCCAAAACGGGCGGACCTTCTTCTACGATTTCGCAAGCGGTGAATACCGGGAGCGTCAACTCAGCCCCAACATCCTGTCCCTCGCGGCCCTCAAGGGGGCCGGCAAGGTGGTCAAGGCCTGCAAGTCGGCCTCGCTGATCGATCTGGGCGACGGCGTTTTCTGCTGCGAGTACCACACCAAGATGAACGCCATCAACCGCGAGATCGTCGCCTTCATGGGGGAGGCCTTCGACTACGTCGACCAAAACGGGGTCGGCCTGGTGATCGGCAACCAGGCCGGTGGGATGCCCGGCGCCTTTTCCGCCGGCGGCGATCTCCTCTACATGGCCTCCCTGGCCCAGGAGGGCAAGTTCAGCCAGATCGACGAATTCCTGCAGATGGCCCAAAACGGCATCCAGCATGCCCGCTATGCGCATCTGCCGGTGGTCGCAGCACCCTACGGGCTGACCCTGGGCGGCGGCTGCGAGGTCTGCCTGGGGGCGGCCGACAAGATCGTCGCGCACGCCGAACTTTACATGGGGCTGGTGGAAATCGGGGTGGGGCTGCTGCCGGCCGGCGGCGGCTGTCTGAACCTGTGGAAGAAATTTTTGCAGGCCCTGCCCGAGGCCGTCTCCGATTTCGACCTGGGCAAGCTCTTCACGCCGGTGTTCATGTCCATCGCCATGGCCAAGGTCTCCACCTCGGCGGCCGAGGCCCGCGCCAACGGCTTTCTCGGCCCCCGCGACCGGATCGTGATGAACCGCGACTACCTGATCGGCGAGGCCAAGAAGGAGGTCCTCAAAATGGTCGCCGACGGCTATGCCCCGCCGCCCAAACGCAAAATCCGGGTGCTCGGCGAGGCCGCCCAGGGCATGATTCAGGCGGAGCTTTTCAACCTGTTGAGCGCCAAGTTCATCACCGAATACGACGCCTTCCTGGCCAAACGGATCGCCTTTGTCCTGAGCGGCGGCGAGGTGCGCGCCAACAGCGAGGTTGAGGAAGAGTTGATTCTCAAGCTGGAACGGGAGGCCTTTGTGGATTTCTGGCGCGAGGAGAAAACCCAGGCCCGCGTGGCCCACATGCTCAAGACCGGCAAACCCCTGAGAAATTGATCCGCAGACACCCTTTGGGAGTACAGGAGGAAATCATCATGCGCGATGCCTATATCGTTTCATCCGTCAGAACGCCCGGATGCAGGCGGGCCAAGGGGGCCTTCAAGGACACCCGGCCCGAAGACCTGCTGGCGTTCATTCTGCAAGCGGCTGTGGCCAAGGCCCCCGGGCTGGACCCCAAGGAGGTCGAAGATCTCATGATCGGCTGCTCATTCCCCGAAGCCGAGCAGGGGCTCAACATCGGCCGGCTCGCCGGTCAGATCGCCGGTTTTCCCGAGACGGTTTCCGGCGCCACCGTCAACCGCTTCTGCTCCTCGGGGCTGGAGGCCATCGCCCTGGCGTCGCTGCGGGTGATGGCGGGCTGGTCGGAGGTCACCGTCGGCGGCGGGGTGGAGTCCATGACCTACGTGCCCATGGGCGGCAACCTGCCGCGCCCCCACCCCGAACACACCCGCAAGCAGGCCGATCTCTACTGCTCCATGGGCATTACGGCTGAAAACGTGGCCAACCGCTACCAGATCAGCCGCCAGGACCAGGACGAATTCGCCTACCATTCCCACATGAAAGCCGCCAAGGCCAAGGCCGGCAAGCTTTTCAGCGAGATCGTGGCGACCCCCGCGGCGCGGTTCGTGCCCCAGGCCGACGGCACTTTCAGACGCGAAACCTTTCTCCAGGACTTTGACGATGGCATCCGGGAAACCACCACCGTCGAAGCCCTGGCCAAGCTCAACCCGGTCTTTGCCGCCGGCGGGTCGGTCACCGCCGGCAACTCCTCCCAGACCACCGACGGGGCCGCGGCGGCCGTCATCATGAGCCCCCAGAAGGCGGCGGCGCTGGGCCTCAAGCCCATCGCCAAGCTCAAGTACTACACCACCGTCGGCTGCCGGCCCGACGAAATGGGCGTCGGCCCGCGCTACGCGATTCCCAAGCTGCTTGATATGGCGGGCCTGAATATCGCCGATATCGGGCTCTACGAGATCAACGAGGCTTTCGCCTCCCAGGCGCTTTACTGCATCCGGGAACTGGGTCTGGACCGCTACATGGAGCGGGTCAACATCCACGGCGGCGCCATCGCCCTGGGGCACCCCCTGGGATGCACCGGCGCCAAGCTCTGTGCCACCCTGCTGGCCAACATGCAGCGCCTGGGGGTCCGCTACGGCGTCGAGTCAATGTGCATCGGCGGCGGAATGGGCGCCGCAGCGCTCTTCGAGCTCTGCGACTGATCGTGGCCGCCGGGCCCCGCCGGCGGGGCCCCTGGCCGGTGCAAACCGGGCCAGAGGGCCCTGTCGCCGGACTTTCGGCCGTATTGACATCCCTCCGCCTTTCCGCCATACTCCCCCCCGGATTTTCGCCGGAAATCGGCATCCTTCAAGCGGTGCGTATCTGCCGCTGAATGCAAGTGAGCAAGTGACCCGGAATCGGTTCGGGCGATCCGCCTCCGCACGGCGGACCGCCCCCCCGGGTGAGCGCGCCAAAGGCGCGTCGTCACGCCCGCCCTCTGCACGACCCCCGGGGGAGGGCATGGCCAGCGGTGCAATCCAGCGGTGCGGCAATTCCCCAGGAGGTGTGCCAGTGAAAAACGGAAAATGCCCCAAATGCGGTTCCAAGGAGGTATACTGCGGCGACGATGTGCACCCCAAAAGCGGGCCTTTCGGGAGCAATTCGATCCCCGTCAGCCTGACATCCATCGCGTCCCTGGACAATTATGTCTGCACCGAGTGCGGCTACCTGGAGAGCTACATCGCCGACCCCGCAAAGCTGAAGGAAATTTTCGTCAAATGGCGGCGGGTCTCGTGAGTGCAACCGCCGCGTGAGCGGTAAGCGCCGGGGCTCTGTGAGCGTTGCCGCGGGTGCTGCTCTTCAATCCGATCCAACCAGGACAGGAAGATGGGATTTGCAAGCGGGGTCAACCACATGAGAGGCTTCAGACGACTGGGCACCATTGCTCGTGTGCTGGTGAGGCACGGGTTCGGGGTTGTGGCCGACCGCTTGAGCGCCCGCCCCGTGAGCCGCCGGAAAACTGACGGGCCGACCGCCAGCGGTTCTCCCGCCCCGCGGCGCATCCGCCGGGTGCTGGAGGAGCTGGGGCCCAGCTTCATCAAGCTTGGGCAGCTGATGAGCACCCGGGCGGACGTTTTTCCCCCGGAGTACATCGACGAGTTCAAGAAACTGCAGGACCAGGTGCCGCCCCTGGCCTTTGCCGAGATCAAAGCGCTCATCGAAGCCGAACTGGGGCAGCCGCTGGCCGTGCTTTTCGCCGATTTCCCGGCCGAGTCGATTGCGGCCGCCTCGGTGGCCCAGGTGTATGCCGCCCGTCTTGCGGACGGCACCCCGGTGGCCGTCAAGGTCGTGCGGCCGGGGATCGCCAAGAAAATCCGTGAAGACATCCGGCTGATGTACACCCTGGCCGCCAGACTGGAAAAAAACTTCGCGCTGGGCCGCGTCCTGGGGGCCGTCAACATCGTGCAGGAGTTCGAACGCACGATTTTCAACGAGCTCGACATGCTCCGCGAGGCCGGCAATATCGAGAAGTTCGCCGCCAACTTCAAGAGCGTCGAGGATATCTGCGTCCCCGAGATCTACTGGGAGCTGACCACCCCGTCGGTTCTGGTGATGTCCTTCGTCGAGGGTGTCAAGGTCGACGAGGTGGCCGCCATCCGTGCGGCCGGCATCGACCCCCGGGAGATCGCCCTGATCGGGCTGCGGTCGCTTTCGCGCCAGTTGATGGAGTTCGGGTTCTTTCACGCCGACCCCCACCCCGGCAATACCATCGTCATGCCCGACGGGCGGGTGGGCCTGGTGGACTTCGGCATCATGGGCTACCTCGACGAGGAGACCATGCACCAGGTGGCCCACGTCTTTCTGGGCTATGCCGAGCGGGACTACGACCTGGTCATGGAGGCGCTGCTGGCTTCGGGGGTTCTGCCCTCCGAGGGGGTCGACCTGGCGCGTTTTCGGCGGGACCTCAAGGATATCAGCGAGCCCTTCTACGGGCGCTCGCTGCAGACCATTTCCGTTCGGGACGTCTACGACCAGGTGATGCAGCTGGTGTCCAAATACCAGATCCACCTGCCGCGCAACCTGCTGCTGCTCTTCAAGACCCTGATCCAGACCGAGGCCCTGGGAAAAACGCTGAACAGTGACGCCAGCATCCTGACCGTGATGAAGCCTTACGCGCGCCAACTCCTCCAGAAGGGCTACGAGTCCCGTAAAATTCTGCGCAACATGGGCCAGGAGCTGCGCAACAGCGGCAACTACCTCAAAACCGCACCCAAGCTGATCCACGACATCCTCAAGCAGACCGCTACGGGCAAGCAGGTGGTTGCGCTGCGGCACACCGGTTTCAACCAGTTGAATCAAAAATTCGAAAGGAGCGTCAACCGGCTGGTCATCGGCCTGATCGTCTCCGCTTCGACCATCGCCGCGGCCCTTATTCTCAATTCCGATCAGACGGTGATTCAGTTTCAGGTGCGCCTGCTGGGCTATCAGAGCCTCTCCCTGACCGCTGTTCTGGGGGTGGTGGGCTACTGCATCGCCACCGTTCTGGGGCTTTGGCTGATTATCTCGATTTTTCGCTCCGGCAAGCTGTGAGCCATCCGCGGCGGCCGAATTTAGACGGTTCCGCAAAAGTCCAATTTCTGCGTTGCGCTGCATCTCGAAGTCGCTGCGGCGTACAGAAGTACGCCTCACGCCGCTGAGATTTGCGCGCCGTAACTTGAACTTTTTACGAAACCCTCTGGTTTTTGAGTTTTTACCGGTTCGTCAATTTTATTACCCGCCCCGGCCCCGGTCCACGCCTGCGCCCCGGCGCCGCCGCCGGCCGGCCGTTTAAACCGCATCCCTTACCTCTCCGTCGGAGGGCCGGAATTTCAACCCGATGCTGCGACTGATCCGTGATTGGCTGAACCGCTATTTTTCAGACCCCCAGTCCCTCATCCTGGGGCTGCTGCTGCTGGCGGGGTTTCTGATCGTCATGTTTCTGGGGGAGATGCTGACCCCGGTTTTCGTGGGTCTGGTGATCGCCTACCTGCTGGACGGCATGGCCATCGCCCTGCAGCGCATCAAAGTGCCGCGGCTGGTGAGTGTGCTGCTGGTTTTTTTGCTTTTTCTGGCCATTTTGTTCATTCTGGTGGTGGGGCTGCTGCCGCTGCTCTCGCGCCAGATCGGGCAGCTGCTCCAGGAACTGCCCGCGATCGTCGCCAACGGCAGGGACCTGCTGATGCGCCTGCCCGAACGCTACCCCGAGTTCATCACCCAAACCCAGATCCGTCAGGTGCTGGACTTCATCGGCGGTGAGCTCTACGTCATGATCCAGCGCCTGCTGACCCTCTCGGTGGCCTCGGTCCGCGGCCTGATTTCGATCCTGATCTACACCATCATGGTGCCGGTGATGGTCTTTTTCTTTCTCATCGACAAGGCCAAGCTGCTCGACTGGGTCAGCCAGTTTCTGCCCGACCACCGGGGGCTGGCCGTGGAGGTCTGGGGGGTGGTGGACCAGCAGATCACCAACTACGTGCGCGGCAAGATCTGGGAAATCGTGATCGTCTGGGGGGTGACCTACGCGACGTTTTACTTCATGGGGCTGCGGTTTGCCATGCTGCTGTCGCTTTTTACCGGTCTCAGCGTTCTGATCCCCTATATCGGCGCCATCTTCATGACCCTGCCGGTGGCGGTGATCGCCTTTTACCAGTGGGGCTGGGGCGCCGATTTTGCCTACGCTCTGCTGGCCTACCTCATCATCCAGATCCTGGACGGCAACCTGCTGGTCCCGCTGCTGCTGGCCGGGGTGGTCAACCTGCACCCGGTCGCCGTCATCAGCGCGATCCTGGTTTTTGGCGGGTTCTGGGGATTTTGGGGACTTTTTTTCGCCATTCCGCTGGCCACTCTGGTGCATGCCGTGATCAAGGCCTGGTTTGCCCAGCACCGCAGGGTGCATGCGCAGTAGCCGGGTGAAGCGCTTTGGGCTTGCCCTGGCTGTCGTGGGCGCTGTGTTGCTGGCCCTGGCCCTGTGGCTGGGCCCGCGCTTGTGGGATCAGCAGTGGATGAAAAGCCGGGTGGCCGCCCAGCTCTCGGCGCGTGTCGGCGGTGAAGTCGCCTTCGACCGGCTGGCGGTGACCTTTTTGCCGCGCTTGCGCGTCCAGTTTAGCGGCTGCCGGATCTCCGTCCCGGGGGTCGGACGCGGCGACCTGCCCCAGGCGACCTTTTACCCGCGGCTGGCGCCGCTTTTGATGGGCAAGCTGAAGCCGGCCGCGATCTCCCTCCTGGCCCCGGAGGTCGCCCTGCAGATGCCGGCGGCCATCCCCCGGGGGCAGATGTCGGGCGCCGCGCCGCCCTTCGATCTGACCATCGTGGGGGGGCGATTGGAAGTGAGCCGGGGCTCCCAGCGGCTGCTGCAGCTGGCCGATCTTGACTTGCAGGTGAGCGGCTCCCAGGGCCGCCCCCGTTTCGAATTGCAGTGCCGCTCCAGCCTCTGGCAGCGCCTCGTCGCCGCCGGCCAAACCCCCAGCGGCGAGAAGGTCCTGCGCGGCCAGGCCGAGGTCACCGGCTTTGCGCCCGCCGCACTGCTGGAGACCTTCGCGCCCGCGACCGCCGCCCACCTGCAGCTCGCCCCGATCGATTTGACCGCCGCCTTTACGGCCGCCGCCGGCTCCGGCCTGCAGGCCCGGCTGCAGAGCCCCCGGCTGGGGGCCACCGTAACGGGCACCAGCGGGCAGTTCGCTCTGGCGGGCGAGAATTTGGCCCTCTCGATTGCCCTGAACGCTGCGGGGTGCGAGATCGAACTCGAACCCCTGCGGGTGACGGCGCCGGCGGCGGTTCTTTCCGGCCGCCTGGAGCTTGCGCCCCAGGCGCCCCGGCTGGTGCTGGCGCTGAGCGGGCGGGAGGTGGACCTTAGCGCCGTGCGGCAGGCGCTTAAGGATCTGCTGGGCGATCACCCGGTGGTGCGCCGGGTGCTTGCCATCGTGCGCGGGGGCCGCCTGCCCGAAGCGCAGTGGGACGCCTCGGGGAATACCTGGCGGGAGCTTTTCGGGTGGGAGAATTTCCGCGCTCGGACCCGGCTTGCCGACGGGCGCGTTTTTGTGCCCAAGCCGGGGCTGGATCTGAACGACGTGGCCGGTGAGGTGGTAATTGCCCAGGGGCGGCTGACCGGCAGCGGGCTGCAGGCCCAGTTGGGGAACTCCGCGGGGCGCGACGGTGCGCTGCACCTGGGGTTGACCGGAGCGGCCGAGGCCCCCTTTGGGCTGGACCTGCAGGTGGCGGCCGATCTTTCCCAGCTGCCGCCGGTCCTTAAGCGCATCGGCGGTCCCCCGGCCTACCTGGCCGAGCTGGCCAAGCTCGATGCGGTCAGCGGGCGGGGGCTGGGGCGTCTGAAGCTCGAAAAAAAGTCGACGGGCATGGCGGTCGTCGTGGCGGTGGAGGAATTCGATCTCGAAGCCGATTACCAGCGGCTGCCGGCCCGGGTGAGCCTGGCCGGGGGCAGCTTTTTCCTGGATTCAAGTGAGATCCGGGTGGCCGGGCTGGGCGGTCAAATGGGCGGGACGACCTTTAAGGGGCTCTCGGCACGGCTGGGCCGGCGGCCGCCCTACGCCCTGGAGATCACCTCCCTGGCGGCCAGCGTCGCCCTCTCTGAACTCTTCCCTTGGCTGCTGGGCTTTCCCGCCCTGCAAGAGCCCCTGGCGCGGTTGGCACCGCTCTCCGGGGGAGTCGAACTGGCGGCCGCAACCCTTTCCGGGCCGCTGTTCGCGCCGGCGCGCTGGCGTTTCCAGGCCACCGGCCACCTGGCGGCGGTTGCGGCCGGGGCGGGGCTGCTGGGGGCGCCGCTGGGGGTCGCCGCGGCGCGCTTCCAGGCCCAAAACGGCGGGCTGCAGTTTGACGATGCCGCCCTGTCCTGGGAGGACGCCCGGCTGACGGCCGCCGGCAGCCTGGTGGGGTTTCCCGGGCCTGTTCGGGAGCTCGACCTGACCGTGGGCGGCGTGCTGCAGGCCGTTTCGGCCGCCCGGCTGCTGGAGCGGCTGGGGACGCCGGCGGGGCTGGGCGTGCGCACCCCGCTGAAGATCGCCGACGGCCAATTGAAGTGGCGCGCCACCGGTGCAGTTGGCTTCAGCGGCAATCTGAGCGTGGCCGGCGGCCCCGGCGTGGACCTGGAAATCCGCCAGGATGAAGAAAAGCAGCGCTTTCAGCAGGTCAGCATCCGGGATGGGGAGAAGCTGGCCACCCTGAGCCTGGATCTTTCCCAGGGGGTTGCTGGGATCGCCTTTGACGGGTACCTGGAGCGGGCCACGCTGGAGAGACTGATCATCAGCGACCAGCTGCCCAGCGGGTGGCTGCGCGGCTCGTTCAGCGCCCGGATTCCCCTCGCCGCGCCCGTGGAAGCCAGCATCAGCGGCCGCCTGGCGGGCGAGAATATCGTCTTGCCGGGCCCCTTGACGGGTCCGCTGATCATCCACGCCATTGCCCTGGAAGGCCAAGGCCAGCGGTTGCGGGTCGGCGCCGCGGACCTGGCCTGGAAGGGGCAGCGGTTTCAGCTCCAGGGAAACCTCAGCCGGCGTGAAGGGCGGCTGGTGGCAGACATGGAGGCCACGGCCGACCGGATCGATGGGGACCAGCTGCTGCCGCCGGCCGCGAGCAGCCCCCCGGCCGGGGGGGAGGCCAGACCATGGCCGAAGCTGGCGGGGCGGCTGGGGGTCCGGGTGGGGATCCTGACCCTGGGCGGCCGCACGTGGCGGCCGGTGGGCGCCGAGGTGAGCTTTGACGACCAGCGGATGGAGGTGGCGCTCCAGGACGCGGCCCTTTGCGGGATTCAAACCGGCGGATATGTCACCCTGACCCCCCGCGACGTGCGCCTGGATTTGAAGACGGCGGCGCAAGACGGTGCCCTGCGCGAGGCCCTGGATTGCCTTTGGGGCCGCCAGGATCTGATGGACGGCCGCTTCGATTTGCAGGCCAGCATCTTCGGCGCCGGCCCGGCCGTCGATCTGCGCAGGCAATTGCGGGGGCCGCTTCGCCTGCAGGCCCGCGCCGGAAGAATCTACCGCTTCAACCTGCTCACCAAGATTTTTTCCCTGCTGAACATCACCGAGATCTACCGCGGCGAGCTTCCCGATCTGGTCGGTCAGGGGTTTGCCTACAGCGCAATCGATCTTGCCGCCCGGTTCGAGGAGGGTCGGCTGGTGATCGAAGAGGCGGTCCTGGATGCCCCCAGCATGAAAATCGTCTGTGGGGGAAGCGTGGATCTGATCGCCCAGCAGATGGATCTCACCTTTCTGGTGGCGCCGCTAAAGACCGTCGACCGCCTTCTGGGGTGGGTGCCCATGGTCAGCCATGTTCTGGGGGGGACCCTGGTCTCCTTTCCCGTCCGGGCGACAGGCGACCTGCGCGACCCCACCATCGTGCCGCTTTCCCCTTCGGCGGTGGGCGCCGGGCTGCTGGGTATTCTCAAAAACATCCTCACGCTGCCGGTAACCCTGATCGATCTCTTGACCCCCGGGGACGAGGTCGAGGAGTGAGCCCGGCCCCAAGCCGGCAGCTTCAGGGCTGAGAAAGCGGTAAAAAGTCCAAAATTTTGGATGGTGGTGTAGAAAGTCCAAGTTACGGCGCGCAAATCTCAGCGGCGTGAGGCGTACTTAACGTACGCCGCAGCGACTTCGAGATGCAGCGCAACGCAGAAATTGGACTTTGTACGCCGCCATCAGGGTTGGGCGGCGGCGTCCAGCGGCAGCGTGATCACCCGCGTGGCGCCGGTTTCCACCTGCACCAGTTCCAGCCAGAGTTTGCGGGCCGAGGGTGCTTCGCCGGGGAAAAAGAGAAACCCGTGGGCCAGGCTGTTGGGGCCGATCTGTCTGTTTTCAAGGCTTTTTTCGCGGAGGTCCTGGCTGATCCGGCGGCGCGCGTCATCGGAGCTGTAGCCTTTGATGCCGCCCAGGGTGCCTCCGGCGGCCGCGCCCACGGCGGCACCCTTGCCGGCACTTTCCAGCACGTTCTGACCGGTGACGATGCCCACCGCCGAGCCGATCAGGGCGCCGGCCGCGGCCCCGAAAAATCCGGCCTTGGCCCCTTCGGAGAAAACCTCCTTGGTCTTGGAGAACCCGCTGACGCGTTCGTAGGCGACCTGGCGCGCCAACAGCGGCCAGAGGTTGCCTTCGTCGTCCTCGAGGTAACTCTGGGCGGCATTGATTTCCAGCCCCTGGCGGCCCTCGTTGTGGAACACAACCTGGACCGGCAGGAGCCCGCTGCCGCGGATATCGAAGCCGAACGCCTCACGGGCTTCCTGGGGGTCGTTGAAGGCTTTGGCGCCCAGCGTGGTCTCCATCACCGTCACGGCGTTGGGATAGGCCGCGGGCGGCCTGAAGGAAACTGGTTTGGCCTGGTAGGTTCGGCCGCAGGCCGCCAAGGCCATGGCAGCGCCCAGCAGGACCAGGGTAGACAGAATGCGTTTCATGGGCTGCTCCTCGCGGGGGCGGATGGGCCGCCCCGTTTTCCTGCTAAAAAGCTCCCAGCTGGCAGGGTTTGATTTTGATTCCCAAGGCTTCACAGGCCCCGCTGACGGCCATTTTGCGGAGGTTGAAGCGCTCGGCCAGCGCCCACGTGGCACGGCAGGGCAGCCGTCCCTTTTCAAGCGCGGCCTGGATGGCCGCCGCCAGCTCGGGCGTCTCCGGCGGCCGGGGCGTTACGATGCGCTTCTGCGGGCTGTAGCCGAAAAGCCCCAGCTGGCATTTCACCAGCCGGACCCCCATCAGGTCCAGGGTTTGGCCGACGGCTGCGGGGGCGACCCCCAGGCCCGCGGCGATCTGGAATGCCACGGCGCAGGGCAGCTCGCCGGTGGGCGCATGCCGCCCAACCGCTTCCTGAATCAGTGGGTCCGGCGCTGCGTTGGGGGGGTGTTTGGGGCCGAATTTGGAAGGGGGCGCGGCTGTCATCGGTGGTTTCCTTTCGCTGGGGGGATGGCCGTTTTATAGGACAATTTGGGTCCGGGCACAATTGCAAAGCGTTAGGCGCCTGCCACTTGATCAATCTCAAGGTCTCTGTTAGAAAAAACCAGTCGGGCGCCGTGCCCGATGAACCGTGCCACAGACCGCCGCGGCGGTCGCTGCATGAGGGGCAGCCAAGGCCATGACCATTGTTGCAGAACGCCGCCCGACGCGCCAGATCCGGGTCGGTAGCCTCGCCGTCGGCGGCACGGCCCCGGTGGCGGTGCAGTCCATGACCAACACCCGCACCCAGGACGTGGCCGCAACCGTCGCCCAGATCCGGCGGCTGGAGGCCGCCGGCTGCGAGATCGTGCGGGTGGCGGTGCCTGATGCTGAGGCGGCCACAGCCATCCGCGCCATCCGCCGTGCCATCGCGATCCCCTTGATCGCCGATATCCACTTCGATTACCGCCTGGCGCTCGCCGCCCTGGCGGCCGGTGCCGACGGGCTGCGCATCAACCCCGGCAATATCGGCGGGGGGCGCAAGGTCCGGGCCGTGGTGGCGGCCGCCCGGGACCACGGGGCGCCCATCCGCATCGGGGTCAACGCCGGGTCGTTGGAAAAGGAGCTGCTGCAGGCCCACGGCGGCCCCACCGCCGAGGCCATGGTGGCCAGCGCCCTGCGTCACATCGCCCTGCTGCGCGCCTGCGACTTCCACGAGATCAAGGTTTCGCTGAAAGCCTCGGATGTGGCGCGCACCGTTTCGGCCTACCGCCTGCTGGCGCAAGAGACCGACCTGCCGCTGCACGTCGGCGTTACCGAGGCCGGCGGGCTTTTCCCGGGGATCGTCAAGTCCGCCATCGGGATCGGAATGCTGCTGGCCGAGGGGATCGGGGATACCCTGCGGGTATCCCTGACTCGCGACCCGGTGGAAGAGGTCCGGGTGGGTTATGAAATTCTCAAGGCCCTGGGGATCCGTCGGCACGGGCCGGAAATCATCTCCTGCCCCACCTGCGGCCGCTGCGCCATCAACCTGTTTGAAATTGCCGAGGAGGTCGAAAAAGCCCTGCTGACCCACCCGGTACCGCTGAAGATCGCCATCATGGGCTGCGCCGTCAATGGCCCGGGGGAGGCCCGCGAGGCCGATATCGGGATCGCCGGCGGTGACGGCCGGGGCATTCTCTTCAAGAAGGGCCGGGTGGTCAAAACCTTTCCCCAGGAGCAGCTGGTGGAAATGCTCTTGAAAGCGGTCGACGAAACTCTCCAACCCAAAGCCGGGCCCGACCCCGGTGACCCGTGAAGAAAGGAAGCGCATGTCAAAACAGGTCAAGACGGCCATAACGCCCACGCGTGCCGAAGACTACCCCGAATGGTACCAGCAGGTGATCAAGGCCTCGGATCTGGCCGAACGCTCCCCGGTGAGAGGCTGCATGGTGATCAAGCCCTGGGGCTATGCTCTGTGGGAGAACATCGTGCGCGAAATGGACGACATGTTCAAGGCCACCGGGGTCCGCAACGCCTATTTCCCCCTGTTCATCCCCTTGAGCTTTCTTGAAAAGGAGGCCCAGCACGTGGAGGGCTTTGCCAAGGAATGCGCCGTGGTGACCCACCACAAGCTCGAGCAGGGGCCCGCGGGCGGTCTGGTGCCGGCCGGGGAGCTGCCCGAACCGCTGATCGTGCGGCCGACCTCGGAGACGATCATCGGGGATTCCTTTTCCCGCTGGATCAAGAGCCACCGGGACCTGCCGATGCTGCTCAACCAGTGGTGCAACGTGGTGCGCTGGGAGATGCGCACCCGCATTTTTTTACGCACCAGCGAATTTCTCTGGCAGGAGGGCCACACGGCCCACGCCAGCGCCGAGGAGGCGGTCGAACGCACCCGGATGATGCTGGAGGTATACGCCCGCATGGCCGAGGACTATCTGGCGATGCCGGTGGTCAGCGGCCGCAAGACCGCCGCGGAGCGTTTTCCGGGTGCGGTGGACACCCTCTGCATCGAGGCCATGATGCAGGATCGCAAGGCCCTGCAGGCCGGGACCTCGCATTTCCTGGGGCAGAATTTCGCCCGCGCCTCGGAGATCAAGTTTCACACCGCCGAGGAAAGCGAAGAGTACGCCTGGACCACTTCCTGGGGCTCCTCCACGCGTCTGATCGGGGGGCTGATCATGACCCACAGCGATGACGACGGCCTGGTCATGCCGCCCCGGGTGGCCTCCGCGCATGTGGCGCTGCTGCCCATCTGGCGCACACCCGAGGAGCGCGCCGCAGTCATGGCCTACACGGCTGAGCTGGCCGCCCGCTTGCGGGCGGTACGCTACGGCAGCCGCAGCGTTCAGGTGGAAATCGACGATCGGGATACCGGCGGCGCCCGGGGCTGGGACTGGATCAAGCGCGGCATCCCGCTGCGGGTTGAAATCGGGCCGCGCGACATTGCCGCCGACGCCGTTTTCTTCGGCCGCCGCGACCTGCCGGCGCGGGAAAAACGGGCCATGCCGCGCGGTCAGTTTGTGGCCGAAATCGGGGCCATCCTGGATGAAATCCAAAGCGCGCTCTTCCATCGGGCCCTGTCGCTGAAAAACGAAAACACCATTTTGATAGACCGCGAGCTGGAATTTTACCGTTTTTTCACGCCCCGCAATGCCGAAAAACCTGAAATCCACGGGGGCTTCGCCCTGTCCCACTGGTGCGGCTCGGAGGCCTGCGAAAACCGGGTCAAGGAGGACCTCAAGGTCACGATCCGGTGTATTCCCTTTGAGGAGGACCCGACCGGCCCCGGGGCCTGCATCTGCTGCGGCAAGCCCAGCCCCCAGCGGGTGGTTTTTGCCAAAGCCTACTGACGACCACCCCGCCCGATCCTCCGGCTGTCGCCCCCATGCGCGGCCGCCGCCGCAGGAACGGGGGCCGCGGCCGGGAAGACCACGCCATGATTCGGATCAATGATGTACTTGACAGGGTAGCCGATTACAGTCCGGATACGGATCTGGACATCATTGACCGGGCCTACATCTTCTCAGCCAGGGTGCACGAAGGCCAGATGCGCCTGTCCGGCGAGCCCTACCTCTCCCACCCCCTGGAGGTCGCCGGCATCCTGGCCGAGATGAAGCTCGACCCCGTCAGCATCGCCGCCGGCCTCTTGCACGACGTGGTCGAGGACACCCACGCGACCCTGGAAGAGATCGAGTCGATGTTCGGGCCCGAGGTGCACCATATCGTCTCGGGGGTCACCAAAATCAGCGCTCTGCCGCTGGCCAGCTCCCAGGCGCGCCAGGCCGAGAACATCCGCAAGATGATCCTCGCCATGGCCGACGATATCCGGGTGATTCTGATCAAGCTGGCCGACCGCCTGCACAACATGCGCACCCTGAAGTACCACCACTCCGAGAAGAAACAGACCAAAATCGCCCAGGAGACCATGGACATCTACGCGCCCCTGGCCGGCCGGCTCGGGATCTACTGGATCAAGAAGGAGCTGGAGGACATCGCCTTCATGTACCTTCAA
>JAJDNY010000148.1 GCA_022340425.1 Desulfobacteraceae bacterium
CTTGGCCAAACGCGGCACCCGGATCTCGAAGGGATCGGCGAACGGATTGGCCGCCGCCCCCACGAACATCTCCGGCGGCCGTTTGATCTCGTCGCCGCCCAGGAATTTGCCCTCGTCGCGCATGTGGCGCACCGTCTGGACCAGCTGCAGCGAGTCCAGATCATGGACATTCTGCCCCTTGGCGCAGTCCCCGAAGCTGTTGTGGTCGCCGGAGAGGCAGAGAATATTGTGGATGTCGAAAGAGGCCGCCCCCAGGATGTCGCTTTGCAGCGCGATCCGGTTGCGGTCGCGGGTCACCATCTGCAGCACCGGCTCCAGGCCCATCAGCTTGAGGCGGATGCAGGCGGCCAGACTGCACATCCGGGTCATGGAGGTCTGGTTGTCGGTGATGTTGATGGCGTCCACGTGGTCCTTGATCAACTCGGCCTTGTGGGTGATGCCCTCCGGGTCGCTGCCGCGCGGCGGCCCGCACTCGGAGGTAACGGCCAGGTGCCCGGCGGCCAGAATCTTTTCCAGTTTGCTGGGTGTTTTGACGGTCATAGCTGCACATCCTCCCTGACGACTTTGCGCGGTCCGCCGGCCCGATCGGTGGACCAGTCTTTGATCGGACTCAGTTTTTCGTAGTCCTCCAATGTGCCCAAGGCTTTCATGCGGTCGATGATCAACTGCCAGGCGCAGTCGACCTCCTTGCTGATTTCGCACTTGCCATTGGTCGACCCTCCGCAGGGGCCGTTGAACAGCCGCTTGGCGCAGCGCGAAACCGGGCAGATCCCACCGGTCATGGCCAGGATGCACTGCCCGCACCCCTGGCAGCGTTCGACCCAGAGCCCGCGTTTCTCGGTGGCGCCCATGAATTTGGTGTTGACCCCCGGCAGAACCGGCGTCGCCTGGTATTTTTCGGCGGTGAACTGCACCCCGACGCCACAGGCGATGGACAGGATGGCGTCGTACTGGTCGACCACGTCGCGGATCTCCTCCAGGTACTCGTGATCGCACTGCCGCTCCAGGGTGATCTCGTCGATTTTGACCTCGCGTCCCTGGTTGAGGGCATTCATCCGCAGCGCCGAGGCCAGGATGCCGACCTCCTTTTTGCCCCCTGCCTCGCAGACCGTCACGCACTCGTTACAGCCCAGGATCAGCAGGCGTTTGAAGTTTCGGGTGGTTTCAATGATCTCTTCGATGGGTTTCTTGTCGGCGACAATCATTTCCGGACCTCTCTTTGTCGTTGACCCCGTTGAAAGGGCGATTTCACAGCCGCACCCTCTGCATCCGCCGCTTACTCAGGCGGCGGCGGGCTTGCGGGCCAGCTTGATGGGGTTGGGCCCCAGTGCGGTCACACGCTCGGTCATTTCGACGGCGTACTGGGCAAAGCGCGGGCCTTCGCCCGAAGACAGGTTGAACATCTGCACCCGCTGCCCGCCGATCCCGATCTGCTCCAGGAGCTGGCTGACCTGCGCCACCCGCTTGCGGGCCCTGAAGTTGCCGCTGTTGTAGTGGCAGTCGCCCTCCATGCAGCCGATCACGCAGACCCCGTCGGCCCCCTTCTCAAAGGCCCGCAGCATGTGGATCGTATCCACCTTGCCGGTGCAGGGCACCCGGATGATCTTCACGTTGGTGGGGTAATTCAGTCGCATCGAACCTGCCAGGTCCGCGGCGGTGTACCCTCAATAGTTGCAGCAGAAGGCCAGGATGATGGGTTCGAATTCGGCGCTCATAAGACTCCCTCCAGCAAGGCTTCCACCTTGCACAGCAGCTGGTCGTCCTCGTACCAGTTGAGTTCAATGGCCTTGGCCGGGCACTCGCCTGCGCAGATGCCGCACCCGTGACACAGGGCCGGGTCGATTTCAGATACGCCCTCGGCGTTGATACGCGGCACCCCGTAGGGGCAGGAGCGCACGCAGACCAGGCAGGAGGCGCACTTATCGGCCTCCACCTGGGCCACCACCGCCGAGAGCGTCATTTCCGACTGGGACAGGAAGGTGGTGGCCCGCGATGCGGCGGCATACGCCTGGGCGATGGTCTCGGAGAGCAGTTTGGGGCTGTGGGCCGTGCCGCAGACGAAAACGCCCTCGGTGGCCATTTCCACCGGCCGCAGCTTGACGTGGGCCTCCATGAAATAGCCTTCCGCGTTGCGGGCGAGCTTCATGATGGAGCTCAGTTCCTCGGTGTCTTCGGCCACCATGCCGGCGCTGAGGGTCAGCAGGTCGGCCTTGACCTGGAGCCGGCGGCCCAGGATGGGGTCATCGAAGGTCACCGCGATCCCGTCCTTGCCGGGCACCACCTCCGGCGGACGCTCGGTGCTGTATCGGAAAAAGAGCACGCCCCTGGCCCGCGCCTGGGTGTAGTAGTCCTCCAGCAGCCCGTAGGTGCGGATGTCGCGGTAGAGGACGTAGACGTTGGCGTCGGGGTTGGCGTCCTTGATGTGCAGGGCGTTTTTGATGGCACTCTGGCAGCAGATCCGCGAGCAGTTGGGATTCTCCTCGTTGCGCGAGCCCACGCACTGGATCATGACCACCTCGTTCAGGCCGGCGGCCCCCTTCTCGGCCAGGCGCGCCCCCAGCTCCAGCTGGGTCACCACCCGCGGGTCCTCCCCGTAGCCGTACTCCTTGGGCTGGTATTCCCGCGCACCGGTGGCCAGGACCACGGCCCCGTGGGCGATCTTGCGCTCATACATCCCCGGGCCCACCAGCACCTCGGTGCTGAAGTTGCCCTTGAAGCCCGTAAAGCCCACGATCAGGGACTGGGTCTGGACCTGGATCTTGGGGTGATCGGTGACCTGGCGGATCAGGTCGTCGACGTAGGCCCCCACGTCGCCCCCCTCGATGGTGTGGGTCAGCCGGTTGGCCAGCCCGCCGAGCTTCTCCTCCTTTTCCACCAGAACCGCCTCGAACCCCTGGTTGGCCAGCCCCAGGGCGGCGTTCATGCCGGCCACCCCGCCGCCCACCACCAGGGCCCGGGGGATGATGCTGATCTTTTTCTCCTGCAGGGGATGCAGCGTCCCGGCGCGCGCCACCGCCGCACGCACCAGATCCTTGGCCTTGCGGGTGGCGGCGGCGGGGTCGTTGGAGTGAATCCAGGAATCCTGGTTGCGGATGTTGGCCATCTCGAAAAGATACTTGTTGATGCCGCAGGCCTGGAGGGTTTCCTGGAACATGGGTTCGTGGGTCTTGGGGGTGCAGGCGGCCACGACCACGCGGTTGAGCCGGTGCTCCTTGATCTTGTCCTTGATCTTGTCCTGGGTGTCCTGGGAACAGGTGAAGAGGTTCTGGTCGGTGTATACCACGTGGGGCAGGCCGGCGGCATAATCCTGGACGTCCTGGACCTTGACGATCCCGCCGATATTGATGCCGCAATTGCAGACGAAGACCCCGATGCGCGGCGTCTCTCCGGTCACGTCGATCTCCGCCGGGATCTCGACGCTGCGGGTTTCGGTCCCGCGGCCGGCCGCCAGGTCCCGCCCGGCGGCGCAGGCCGCGGCGCTGGCCTCGGTGACCGAGGTGGGGATGTCCTTGGGGCCCTGGAAGACCCCGCAGGTGTAGATTCCCGGCCGGGAGGTGGTCACTGGCAGGAAGGGGTCGCTGGCGACGAAGTTGTACTTGTTCAGTTCGATGCCCAGCTGTTCGGCCAGGGCCACCGAAGTGCGCGGGATCTGGAGACCGACGGAGAGCACCACCATGCTGAAGATCTCCTCCTGGATGGCGCCGCTTTCATCGACGTAGCGCACCGCCAGGTCCCCGGTCTCGGCGATGGGGTCCACGGTGTGGATCCGCGCCTTGACGAACTGCACGCCCTCCTTGTCGCGCGCCCGCAGGTAGTATTTCTCGTAGTCCTTGCCGAAGGTGCGGATGTCCATGTTGAAAATGGTGCAGTCCAGGTCCCCGTGGATATGCTCCTTGGCGATCATCGCCTCCTTGATGGCGTACATGCAGCACACCGAGGAGCAGTAGCCGTTGCCGCAGCGGTTGGTGTCGCGCGAGCCCACGCACTGGATCCAGGCGATGCGCCGGGGCTCCTCGCGGTCCAGAGGCCGCATCACATGCCCGCGGTAGGGGCCCGAGGCGCTCAGGATGCGCTCGAACTCTTCGCTGGTGACGACATTGGGTGAGCGACCGTAGCCGAAAAAATCCAGCCCTGCGGGGTCATAGCCCTCGCTGCCCGAGGAGAGGATCACGGCGCCGACCCTCAGGGTCGATTCCTGGATGCGGTCCGCGTAGCGCACCGCCTTGGCCAGGCAGATGTTTTCGCACAGCCCGCAGCCGATGCAGACCTTGGGATCGATGGCAAAGGCCAGCGGCACCGCCTGGGGGTATTCGATAAACGTCGCCCGCCGATCGTCCAGGTTCTTGTTGTATGGGTTGACAGCGGTCACCGGACAGTGCCGGGCGCAGTCCCCGCAGCCGGTGCAGGCGGCGGGGTCGATGTAGCGCGGGCGGCTGGTGACGGCGACGTTGAAGTTGCCGGGCGCGCCCTCGATGCGCTGGATCTCGCTGTTGGTGATGATGTTGATGTTCAGGTGCCGGCCGACCTCGACCAGTTTGGGTGAGATCACTCACATGGCACAGTCGTTGGTGGGAAAGGTCTTGTCCAGCCGCGACATCATCCCGCCAATGGTCGGTGATTTCTCCACCAGATAGACGTTGTAACCCGAATTGGCCAGGTCCAGGGAGGCCTGCATCCCGGCGATCCCCGCCCCCACCACCATCACGGATCCGCTCGTGTTGACTTTTTCCGCTTGCATGTCGACTCCTTCGTGTTAAAGCACGCCGAAAACCGGTTTGCGATCGTGCATGCCCTTGAATTCGATCCTGTTGGTCTTCTCCAGGTCCGTCAGTAGGTAGGAGATTCGCATCAGTTCAAGCCCCGTGGCGGCGCTGATCTCGCGCACCGAAACGGCCCCCTCACCGATGGCCAGGTAGATCAGGTTTTTCTGGTATTCCCGCGCCAGCACCTCGTCCATGATCTTCTCCAGACGCTCGGTCTCCCAGCTGCGGCCGTAGACGTCGCCGCGGCTGGTGATCCGGACCTCCTTGCCCGCCAGCCAGCGAACCACCTCGCTGTCCAGGGTCATCTCGGCGGCCCTCAGGGCCAGGGGATAGGCCCCGGGGTCAAACGGCCCCTGCCGGACGACGGATTCGGTCACGGTGGTGACGATCTCGACGAAGCGCTGGGCCTCGGCCGATGACACCCACGCCAGGTGCAGGCGCCCCTCGCCGATGCCGGAGAGTTCCAGGAGCTTGCGGGCCAAGCGAATCTTCTTGTCGGCTTGAACATTACCCTCCAGGTAATGGCAGTCACCGAAATGTCACCCGGCCACCAGCACCCCGTCGGCGCCCCGCTGCAGGGCCTGAACCACGAACACCGGGTCCACCCGGCCGGAGCACATGACCCGCACCGTGCGGATCGAGGCGGGGTACTGAAAGCGCGACACGCCGGCCAGATCGGCGCCGGCATAGGCGCACCAGTTGCAAAGAAAGGCCACGATTTTCGGTTCGAAGACGGTCATCGGTTTTCCCTTCCATCTCTGGGGTTGGCCCCGGGCCAACCGGATTCACGATAGCGCCCGCAGCCCTCAGACCACCGCGGCGACCGCGGCGATGATCTGCTGGTCACGGAAATGCAGCATGTCGATGGCCCGCTGGGGGCAGGAGGCCGCGCACAGGCCGCAGCCCTTGCAGGAGGCCGGGATATTGCGCGCCCGCAGGCCCTTGCCCTCCACCGGCATCATTTCGATGGCGCCGAAGGGGCAGATTTCGGCGCACAGGCCACAGCCGATGCATTTTTCGGCATCCACCTGGGAGACCAGCGGTGAGACCTTGACCGCCTCCCGTGCCAGAACCGTGGTGGCGCGCCCGGCGGCCGCCAGGGCCTGGGCGATGCTCTCCTCCAAGGGCTTGGGGTAGTGGGCCAGGCCGCAGACAAAGATGCCGTCGGTGGCAAAGTCCACCGGCCGCAATTTGGCGTGGGCCTCCATGAAAAAGCCCTCGGCGGTCAGCGGCAGTTTGTAATGTTCCGCCAAACGGGTCTGCTTGGGGGGTTCCACGGCGGTCATCAGGTTGAGATAGTCGGCCGGAATGGCAAGTGCGCGCTGCAGGACCGGGTCGAAGACCTCCACCTTGAGCCGCTCGCCGTCGGGGCGGACCACCGGCTTGCGCTCCAGGCTGTAGCGGATGAAGATCACCCCCAGCTCGCGTGCCTGCTTGTAGAGCAGCTCGGCCTCGCCGAAGGTACGGATATCGCGGTAGAGGATGTAGACCGCCGTGTCCGGGAAGCGGTTGCGAATCCAGACGGCCTGTTTGACCGCCGAGGTGCAGCAGATCCGCGAGCAGTAGGGCCGCTTGTCGTCGCGCGAGCCGACGCACTGCACGAAGACGACGCTCTCGGCCCCCTCCAGACGCTCGGGGTGCTGCTCCAGGTCGTGCCAGCGGGTCACCCGCGGGTGCTTTCCGTAGAGGTATTCATCCGTATCGGTGGCCTGGGCGCCGGTGGCGATGATGGTGGCCCCGTGCCTGACGGTGCGCGCGCCCTCGCCCGAAACCACCGTGGTCTCGAAGTTGCCGACAAATCCCGAGGCCTCCGTGACCTCGGCGTTGCACAGCACCGTGACAGCGGGGTGCTTTTCCACCCGCGCCACCAGTTTCTCGAGGAAAAGCGGCACGTCCTGCCCCTGCCGGGTGCTGCGCACATCGCGCGCCGCACCGCCCAGAACCTCGGCCTTCTCGACAATCACCGCCGGAAAGCCCTGATCGGCCAGGCTCAGGGCCGCCGTCATGCCGGCCACGCCGCCGCCCACCACCAGGGCCGATTTCTCGATGGGCACGTCCAGATCGGGGATCGGCTCCAACAGGGTGGCGCGCGCCACGGCCATGCGGATCAGGTCGCGGGCCTTGTCGGTGGCCTTGTCCTTGTTCTCGGAATGCACCCAGGTGCACTGGTTGCGGATGTTGGCCATCTCGAAGAGATAGGGGTTGAGCCCTGCGTCGCGCAGGGTCTCCTGAAAGAGGGCCTCGTGGGTACGGGGGGTGCAGGCCGCCACGACGATGCGGTTGAGGTTCTGCTCGCGGATCACAGCGACCAGCTTCTCCTGGGTGTCCTGGCTGCAGGAGAAGAGGTTCTCCTCGGCGTAGACCACGTGCGGCAGCCCCTTGGCAAAGGCCACCAGGGCGGGCACATCGGCGATGCCGCCGATATTGACGCCGCAGTTGCAGACAAAAACCCCCACCCGCGGCGCGTCGCCGCCCACCGCACGCTCTGCCGGAAAAACGGGCGCCGTGACCCGGCTGCCCCGCGCCGGGGTCAGACCAACGGCCGCGCTGCAGGCCGCCGCGCTGGCCTCGACGACCGACTGGGGGATGTCCTTGCACCCCTGGAGCACGCCGGCGACAAAGATCCCGGGCCGCGAGCTGCTCACGGGGCTCAGATCCTCGGTGGCCACGAAGCGGTAGGGGTTGAGCGCCACACCGAGCTTTTTAGCGGTTTCCACCGCGCTATCGGCCGGCTCCATCCCCACCGAGAGCACCGCCAGGTCGAAAGGCTCCTCCACCAGGGCCCCTTCCTCGGTGACATACCGCAGGTTGAGGGAGCCGTCGGCCGCCTCGGTGATGGTGTGCACCCGGGAGCGCACGAAACGGACCCCTTCGGCCTTGGCACGCGTGTAGTACTTCTCGAACTCCTTGCCGTGGGTGCGCATGTCCATGAAAAAGATGGTCGGTTCGAACTCCGGCCCCAGGTGCTCCCTGGCGATCACCGCCTCCTTGATGGCATACATGCAGCAAACCGAGGAGCAGTAATGGTTGCCGCAGCGGTTGAGATCGCGCGAACCGACGCACTGCAGCCAGGCGATGCGCCTGGGTTCACGGCCGTCCGAGGGGCGCGTCACGTGGCCGCCGGTGGGCCCGCCGGCGGACAGCAGGCGCTCGAACGCCAGGCTGGTGACCACATTGGGCAGCTTGCCGTGCTGGTAGTTGTCCAGTCCGGCGGGGTCAAAGGCCTGCAGCCCGGCCGTCATGATCACGGCGCCCACGTCCCGGCTGAGCTCCTTGGGGGCGTCGTCAAAGCGGATCGCCTGGGTGGGGCAGATCTTCTCGCAGGCCCCGCACTTGCCCTTTTTCAACCAGATGCAGCGCTCCGGGTCGATGCTGTATTTCAACGGCACCGCCTGGGGATAGGGCACGTAGATCGCCTTGCGCTTGGAAATCTTCTCGTTGAAGGCGTCCGCGGTTTTGGCGGGGCATTTCTCCGCGCAGGCGCCGCAGGCGATGCACTTGTCCAGGTCCACGTAGCGGGGGGACTGGGTGAGACTGACGCGAAAATTGCCCGCCTCGCCGGTGATGGCGTTCACCGTCGTGAGGGTGAGCAGTTCGATGTTCAAATGCCGGCCGACCTCGACCAGTTTGGGGGAGATGATTCACATCGAACAGTCGTTGGTGGGAAAGGTCTTGTCCAGCTGCGCCATGGTGCCGCCGATGGCCGGCGACTGCTCCACGAGGTGGACGAAGTAGCCGGATTCCGCCAGGTCCAGGGCGGCCTGCATCCCCGTGATGCCCCCTCCCACGACCATGACCGAACCGGTGACCCCACTGTTTTGCTTGAGTGCGATGACCTTCTCGTTATCCATTTGGTTCACCTTTTTTGCTATGGTTCACGCCGCCGCCGGTCTCCCCGGCCGCGGCCGTCGCTTGCGCCCCCCGTGTTGCCGGCGCGCCTAAACCCCCATGCCGCCGAGAATCTCGGGAAGCTTGTGCTCCCAACCGAGGGTGGAGATCAACACCCCGCTAAAGCGCGCCTCGCGCAGCGCGGCCATGGTTTCAGCCGCGATCCGGGTGCATTCCCGGACCTTGTCGGGGGCCTTTTGCAGCCGCTGGATGAGCGCCCCGGGAACGCTCACGTTGGCCATGTGGCGCTGGAGATAGCGCGCCATGCCCAGGGACTTGAGCAGCAGCACGGTGGGGATCAGGTGGACATCGTAGCGCCTGATTCGCTGTCGGAAGGCCTCCAGCACGTTGAGGTCGAAGACCGGGGGGGTGACGAAAAAGCGCGCCCCGGCCTCGACCTTTTTGCCCATCTCCACCACCTCCCGGTCCAGTTCGTGGGCCGGGGCGCCGCTGTTGACCGCCGCACCCACCAGAAACTGCGGTTTACCGGAAAGCTCGACCCCGGCCATGTCCCGACCGGCTTGCAGGCCGCGGATGGCCGCCAGCAGCTCCAGCAGTTGAATGTCGTAGACCGGCCGGGCCTCGTGATGGTCCCCGAAGCTGGGGTCCTCACCACCCACCGCCATCACCCCGCCCACCCCGCAGGCGCTCGCCCCGAGAAGATCCGCCTGCAGGGCGAGCCGGTTGCGGTCGCGGCAGTTGACCTGCATGATCGCATCCATCCCCTTGGCCTGGAGAAGCATGGCGCCGCTGAGGGAGCTCATGCGCATGACCGCGTTGCTCATCTCCGGCACCAGAAAAGCATCCACCGCCCCCTTGACCTTGGTTGCGGCGCCCACCATCGCAGACGCGTCCGCCCCTTTAGGCGGCTCGATCTCGGCGAGCACCACAAAGGTTCCCGCGTCCAGCTTGCGCGCTAACTCCATGGATTTACCTCCTGGGTTGTTTGATGGAACCCCACCTTCCCGATGCCGCCAAACCGGTGGGGTCAAGGTGAACCGCCGGCCACCCCGCAGCCGGGGGCGTCAACCGGCGATGTGTGCCGAGCGAGACCGTCGCCATTTCCCGTCTCATCCCCGGGTTGAGCAAATTGCATACCGGCTGCCGAAAACGGCCCCCGAAACATAAAATTTCAAATATTTTCAGTATTTTTCGTTTTTCGAAGGGTTGCCCTCGGAACCCGGCGGATCACCCCGGATATGTGCCGATTTGGCACAGTCTATAAACTTTATTTATTTATTTCAATATGTTGGAAATACAATGCCATTTTGGCACACTTTCCCGACCCGTCTCCCCGGCGGCCGGCACGGCGGCCTGGGCATCATTTTCTGTTCGTAATTCAAGTTAGTTGCCAAATGCACTTGCTTTCCGTTCCATTTTGGCATAGTCTGGTTTTGCGGCTCCAATCCGTTCGCCGGCCGTCCAACCGCCGATGGAGAACTGATGGAAAACAGAATCATCGCCGTCGACGATGATCGGGATTTTCTGGAAATCCTGGGGATGCATCTGGTGGATTTCGGGTATCGTGACTTCCGGGTGGAGGAGGATCCCATAAAAGCGGCGGCTCTCTTCCAAAAGGGCGAGACCTTCGACCTCGCCCTAATCGACATGCAGATGCCCGAGTTGGACGGCATGGCCCTGCTGGATCTCATCAAGACCACCAGCCCCACCACCGAGTGCATCATGATCACCGCCGTCAACGACGCCCGGGTGGCGGTGGAGTGCCTTCGCAAAGGGGCCTACGACTACCTGGTCAAACCCATCCCCCGCGAAGAGCTGCGCATCGCCATCGATCGCGCCCTGGAGCGCAAACGCCTCCTGGACATCGTCGAGCTCGGCAAAAAAAGCC
>JAJDNY010000149.1 GCA_022340425.1 Desulfobacteraceae bacterium
TCCTGCCGGGGTTGGACGAAACCCAAGCCTTGCAAAAAGCGCTTGAGATCCGATCGCGGGTCAAGGAGAGCATCTATGTCCTGAACCGCGGCATCCAGGTGCGCCTGCAGGCCAGTTACGGGGTGGCGACCTTTCCCCGACACGCCGCGGACTCAAACGGCTTGATCGCCGCGGCCGACCACGCACTTTTCGCCGTTAAGAAAGGCGGCAAAAACGGCGTCGGCCAATATCAGGAACCGTAGCCGGTGCTGCGCGGTGCAATCCCGCGGGCTGCCGTCCATCCCCTTGCGGGCCATCGCCTGTGACCGATGCCAGGAGCCCCCATGACTTTCAAAACCAAGCGTTTTCCCTTCTATGTCGGCATCACCACCCTGGTGACCATCATCGTGACGGCCTTGAGCGGCCTCTTCTTATGGATCAGCCACCGGGAAAGCAAAACGGCGGCGATCCAGATGGCCGACCGCCTTTTTTCGGAAATCAACACCAAAACCCTGCAACGCTACCGGTACGCGCTTGAATCCGTCGCCATGATCGTCGCGACGGCCGCGCGCATGCCGGGCATGGCCAGCACGCCGGCGGAAGAGGCTGCGGGACATCCGGGAACGGAGGTCATGCTGAACGCTCTCGCCTCGTATGATTTTCTCTTTTCCACCTACTGCGGCTATGACGACGGCAGCTTCATCCAGATCGTGGCCGTGAGGGACAAGCCGGCATTGCGCCGGCTGTACTTGGCCCCGCCGGGGACGGTTTATGTCCTGCGCACCATCCCGGCCGATGGGGCGGGTTCCCGTGCCCAGCGCTGGCGCTTTCTGGATCAAACCCGACAGGTGCTCGGGGAACGAGATGACCTGGACCCGGACTTCGATCCCCGGGTGAGACCGTGGTTCATCAGGGCCCAAGAAGAGCAAGCGGCCTTCTTTACCGCACCCTACATTTTCAGCTCATCCAGGCTTCCCGGCATCACCTGCGCCGAAAAGCTTCTCCACGGCGGCGGGGTGATGGGGGCCGACATCACCCTGGAGCGTTTCACCGCCTCCCTGGAGCGGCAGAGGATCTCCGAGCACGGCACGCTCTTTCTCTTTGACCGTTTTGGCCGCATCATCGCGCACCCAACGGAGAATCCGGTGGTCGCCGGAGACGGCCAAGAATTGCGTTTTCTGACCGATGAGGCATCCAAGGACCCGCGTGTCCGCGCCGTGGTCGCGGAATACCGCCGGGACTCGCAGGACTGTCCCGAGGGCACCCGGGAAATGCGGATCGACGGCGCGAATTATTTGGTGCGCTGCACCCCCCTCGACTCGGGGTTGAAATTCGACCAGATTTTGGCCTCTGTCGCCCCGGTGAACGATTTCACCGGTCACATCCGGCGGATGCAACAGCGCATATTTCTCTTCTCCGGTCTGGTCCTGATGGTGGTGCTGCCGCTCTCCCTGCTGATATCGCGCAAGATTTCAGGTGCCCTGATGCGGTTGGAAACCGAATCGGTCAAGATCCAGCGCTCCGACTTTTCCGAGTCCGAGCCCTTCGACTCCAGCATCAAGGAAATCCATTCCCTGATCACGACCTTTTTCCTGATGAAAGCCAAAATCAGGCGTCTGCTGGAGCAGCAGCGCAAGCTGTTCGACGATTTCACGAAACTGATCGCCGGCGCCATCGATGCCAAATCCCCATACACCGGCGGCCACTGCGCCCGCGTTCCGGTCGTCGCTGAAATGCTGGCCACGGCGGTCTGCGAAAGCGCCGCGGAGCCCTTCGCCGACTTCAAGATGGACGCGCCGGATCAACGCTGGGAGTTCGAGGTGGCCGCCTGGCTGCACGACTGCGGCAAGATCACCACCCCCGAACATGTGGTGGACAAGGCCACCAAGCTTGAAACGATCTACAACCGGATTCATGAAATCCGGATGCGCTTCGAGGTGCTCCTGAGAGACGCCGAAATCGACACCTACCGCCGGCTCCTGACCAGCGACGGTGACGAAGGCGCGCTGGCGGAGGAGCTGGCCAAGACCCAACAGCAGATCGCATCCGATTTCGCCTTTGTCGCCGGGTGCAATATCGGCGGCGAGTACATGGCCGACGAGAAAATCGCGCGTCTGGGGCGGATCGCCGCGAGGACATGGGTGCGCCATCTCGATGACCGCATCGGCATCTCCTGGGAGGAAGCGGCGCTCAAAGACCGCCAACCGGCGCCAAAGCTGCCGGTGGTCGAACCGCTGCTCGCCGACAAGCCCGAGCACGTGATCCCCCGCGCCGATAAAAACCCCTTCAACGACAACCCGTTCGGGTTCACCATGAGGGTCCCGGAGGCCCAGTACAACCTGGGGGAGCTCTACAATCTGAGCATCCCCAAGGGAACCCTCTCTCCCGAGGACCGCTTCAAGATCAACGAGCACATCATTCAGACCATCATCATGCTCAACCGGCTTGAGTTCCCCGATTATCTGGCGAACGTCCCCGAATTCGCCGGCGCCCACCACGAGACCATGATCGGCAGCGGCTATCCTCGCGGCCTGAAAAAGGAACAGATGTCGATTCCGGCGCGCATCATGGCGATCGCGGATATTTTCGAGGCCCTGACCGCGACCGACCGGCCCTACAAAACCCCCAAGACGCTCAACGAGGCCTTGGGTATCATGAGCATGATGCGCGACGACGGGCACATCGATGCAGACCTGTTCGATCTTTTTCTGCAAAGCGGGGTCTACCGGGCCTACGGCGAACGTTATCTGAACCCGGCCCAGGTGGACGCGGTGGATGTGGACGCCTATCTGTCCGCAACGCGTCCGTGATGGCCGGCGATGCGCCTTGTCAGCCTTGCACCGCCGACGAACGCCTGCAGCGACATGCTTGTTGACCCCGACGGAAATTCCTGGAATACTCATTGCCGCCGACGGCCGGCCTGCAATGTCCGGAGGTGCCGTCAGGCAGCTTGAAATCGCCCCCCCGAACCCGGAGACGACACCCCCAGCAGTATCAGACCGAGAGGTTATGACCGCCCAGCCCCCTGATTTGGATGCCTTCGAAGTCGAGGCGCCCCCACTGACCCTCAAAGCCGCCAACGCCGCCCTGCGGGTTCCCTGGTATTTCTTCGACCGCCGCGACCACGAGCTGATCCGCATCATCAACGCCGTCAGTGCCAGAAAGCACGACCTGGACTATATCCGCAAGCGTTACTACGGCTATTTTCACCCCCACGGCATCAAGGAGATGGCCGAATCGCGCAGCCTGAGGATCGCTTATGCCATGGTCCACCTGCTGGCCTCGCTGGAGATCGGCGCCATGGACGAGCGTCTGGCGGCCCTGCGGGCGCTGCGGGCCGAAGTGCTGGAGACCGCCGAGGGGCCCATGCCCAAAAACACGGCGCGGGTGCTGATGCAGATCATCAAGGAGGTGGTCCGGGCGCGTGGCAACCCGCTGCGCCAGCTGGAGCTGGCCCATGATTTCCGCATCACGGCTGCGGGCAAGCCCCGGCAGGTGCGCCGCCAGCTGCGCATCAACCATTTGCTGGAGATGCCCGAAGCGTGGAACCAGATCTCCTTTGACGACCATGTCCACGATGCCAACACCAAGGGCCGCAAGTCCTCCACCCACCTGGTCATGGACGCCTGGATCAAGGGCATCCGCCGCCTGCGGGTGGTGCATTACAATTATATCGAGCCGCGCTCGGCCGCCGAGTTGGCCGAAGCGGCGCGCATCATGGAGATCGATATCCGCATCGGGATCGAGTTCTATGCACCTTTCCGCGGCAAGTACATCAACCTGATCTGGGTACCGCGGGGCTTTCCCGACACCCAGGAGTTTCTATGCTTTCTCGAAGAACCGGCCATGGCCGCCCTCATGCAAGACGGCCGCCTGGCTTCGGAATACCAGCAGGCCCACGTGATGGCCTTGCTGGAGAACTTCAACCGAAACCACATCGCCAATCTGAACCGAACCTACGGCATCGATATGCCGCCCATCGAGGTTCGGGAGTTTCTGGCCTTTGTGGGGGTCGGTCAGAAGTCGACCCTGCACCTGGAAAAATTCATCCAGCAACAGCTGCTGGCGGCCATACAGCAAAAGGCAGAAGAACTTCGTGGGGCGTTTCCGGCCGCCGCTGAGGCCGAGCAAAAACGCATCGCCGCCTGGTTCGAGGAGATGGACCGGCTGGACCTGGAAGCCGTGGCGGCCGCACGCCTGACCCCGGCAAGCAACCCCGATGTGCCCGACCGCAGCGTCCCGTGCGACACCCCCGACACCCCCGCCCTGCTGGGGCTGCCGCCATCGGAGCTGCTGCAACGGCTCACCTCCCTGCAATCGGGCTATCGCATCACCTTGAACCTCTCCAACCTGGTGGTGGCCGATGTCCTCGAACTGCTCTACGACTGCAAGGGCCTGATCACCCGGCTGGAATTGTTCAACCTCAAGGATTGGGCCAGCGGCCGCACGCAACACATCCCCGCCATCAGCCACCTGCAGGAGGCCATCAACGACCGCAACCCCATCAAACTCAAGCGGGTGATCCTGGAAATCGTCCAGCAGGTCGAGGCGCACAACGACCCCGGCGAAGTTCAGCGCCTGGCCAAACTCAAGGCCATCCTGCACGACATCTCCTCCCTTCAGGCCTGGTATCATGGCAGACCGATCAAGGCCCGCATCGGCAGCGATTCCACCGGCCGTTCACCCAAGTTTCACGGCATGGGGCTTGCCGTGATCGAAACCCTGCCCCCCCGAACCCGCCGGCAGGTCAGGAAAGACATGGGGGCGGGCCGCGACCGCATCCCGATCCACTTCAGCGTACACCGCCGCCACACCTTCATCCGGGGCGCCGGCCCGAAAGAGGCCCTTGGAGGATGGGGCAGGTTCTTGGGCAGCGGACTTCTGCCCTGGTGGGTTTGGGCCACCAGGAAAGTCGACTGGGCCGTCCCGGGAGACGCCACCCGCATGTCCGATCATGGCAACGTGGTCACCCTGGGCGGGGTCGAAAAGACGGTCTGCAACGGTCTGGAGTTGACGCCGCCGGCCCGCGGGGCCCGCCGCAAGCCCTCCTGGCGGCATGTCAATTCCCACCTGCGCAACCTGCTCAAGGTGGCCATCGGCTTCGTGCCCGCCTTTGCGACTTTTTTCCTCACCAAGGATTGGTGGCTGCTGGCCTACCTGGGGGCCTTCATCTGGTTCGGGATCACCGGGGTGCGCAATATTCTGCAATCGGTCCTGGGCGGCGGTGGATTGCGGCGCTCGCCGCTGCTGCGCTGGAACGCTTACGTCAGCTGGGACCGCATCGCCGATTCGCTCCTCTTCACCGGTTTTTCGGTGCCCCTGCTGGACTACCTGACCAAAACACTGCTGCTGGACAACCTGCTGGGGGTCACCATCGCCACCCAGCCGGTGGTGCTCTACACCGCCATGGCCCTGGTCAACGGGCTGTATCTCTCCAGTCACAACGCCTTGCGCGGCCTGCCGCGGGCCGCGGTTTACGGCAACTTTTTCCGCAGCGCCCTGTCCATTCCAGTGGCCGTGGCCATCAGCATGGCGGCCGGCCAGGCGCTCTCCGCTGCCGGTGTGGGCATGGTGAACGACATCCTCCAAAAATGGGCCGCCATCATCTCCAAAACCGCATCGGACCTGATGGCCGGCATCATTGAAGGCACCGCCGACCGCCACCACAACATCCGGACACGCTTCCGGGACTACCGCCACAAGCTCTCCGAGCTGCTAGCCATCTATGCCCAACTGGAACTGCTCTACCCGGAAGCCAAAGCCTACAACCTGCTGGCGCCTTCCGAGCGCATGCGCCAGCGGACCAACCGCGAGGCCCGCGACCTGGAGAAAGTCGTCACGATCCACGCCCTTGACCTGCTCTACTTCTGGATGTACCAGCCCAGGGCCCGCAGCGCATTGGACCGGCTGCTCAAGAATATCAATGAGGAGGAGCGGCACCTGCTGATCACCTCCCAGCTCACACTCCTGCGCCAACGCGATATCAGTCAGATGTTCATCGACGGCGTGCTGGGCGATGACTTCGCCCGCGCCCTTTCCTTTTATCTCTCGCGCTATCCCGAATACCTGGAGGTCATGAAGGCCTACCTTTGAATACAATAAAACGACGGGGGGGAGAACTCGGGGTATAGTCGATGGCTGCCGCAAGCAAAATTGTTTAGGATATTCCCATTGCGCTCCTGTTGTAAGGTTATTATTATCCTTCAATCAATGTTTAACACACCCCTGAAAGCTATTTTCAGTTTGACAAACAAGTAATGTTTTGCAATAAATGCAAGCTGTGAACGTGGTCTTTTAATTAGTGTCGCCTCAATTGATGAAGGAATAGTTTGCTTTGGGCTTCCGGAACCGCCTCAAAAAACCTCAAAGCGGTAGATAAGACTCAAAAAAACCTGCGTTGCTTTTTTCACATTGCTGGGCATCAGCGGCGGGGATTATCTGTTGCCACAGAATGAAACCGCCGCCGCATTCATGGCGGCTTTTTGATAGCTTCAGCAGCTTAAGCCTGCTGGCACTATTTCCATCAACGGGCTGTGCCCACTCGAGAAGGAGGAGAAAAACCATGTTTAGACGCCTATTTTCTGTTTCCCTGATTCTGATGATGATGGGGTTGCTCGCAGCCTGTGCGACGGCGCCCCCGATGACCACGGAACCCTTTCAGGCCGCGCAGCTGGACAGCTCGGCTTTTGTTTCCAGCGTCGACACCTTTGTGATCTTGATGGATGCGTCTTCCTCCATGGCCGAAAAATACCAAGACATGTACAAAATCAGCCTGGCCAAGAAGATTGTCTCGGGCATCAACGCCACCCTGCCCCCCATCGATGCCAATGCGGCCCTGGTGGTCTTCGGTTCCGGGGAATGCTTGAACAAGCAGCACGCCCTGGCACTTTTTGGCCCGGCCCCCTACAACCAGAGCGAAATGGCCGCCGGCTTGGATTCCCTCAAGTGTGTCGGCGGGACCAGCCCGATGTACGACGGCACCGAGTTGGCCGGTCAGAAACTGCAGGAAAGCCTGGGCAAAACGGCCTTGGTGGTGGTCAGCGACGGTGAGGACATCAACCAGGAAAATGTCATGAAATCGGTCCAGGCCTTGAAAGACGCCATGGGCGACCGCCTGTGCATTTACACCGTTCAGGTGGGAGATGATGCCAAGGGCACCAGGCTGATGAAAAGTGTCGCCGAGGTCGGCGGCTGCGGCTTCGCCGTCAACGCCGATGAGATTACCGACCCCGACGCCATGGCCGATTTCGTGACCAAGGTTTTTCTGGCCCCGGCGCCCGTCGTAGTGGTCACACCGCTGGATTCCGACGGCGACGGCGTCCCCGATGACATCGATCAGTGCCCCGGCACGCCGACTGGCGCCAAAGTCAACGACGTGGGCTGCTGGCTGATGGCTGGCGACACCGTTCTGTTCGACTTCGACAGCGCGACCATCAACGACACCACTCTGCTGGAGGCAGCCCTGGTGATCTTAAAAGACAATCCGGAGATGACCGGCGAGGTCAGAGGCTTCACCTGCAGCATCGGCCCGGAAGCCTACAACCAGATGCTCTCGGAGAAACGTGCCAACGCTGTCCGCGATTGGTTCATCCAAAATGGCATCGCCGCTGAACGCATCCGCGCCGTGGGCTATGGTGAGACCAACCCGATCGCCAGCAACGACACCGAAGAAGGCCGTCGCAAGAACCGGCGCGTGGAGCTGCACCCCGACCTGTAAACCGGCACCGCAAAACAACACCATTCGCTTGCACCCCGGAGGAATCCACCGTGTTGACTATGGTGGATTCCTCCAGAACCGGCGTTTCGGCCGTTAAATGCAACAACCGGCTGGCTTCAGTCGGTTGTTGCTGTTTCAAAATCCGCCAAAGCGGTCGCCATCTCTCCTCTTCCCCGTCCGCGCCATCCCCGATCGCCTCGAACCGAAGGTTTTTTTGATCACCGCCCACAGCTTCTGGATTTGGGCATTTTGGGAGAAGTGAAAATGAAAGAAACCTCGCCCGATACCCGTTCCAGCAGCACCGGCCGCATGAAAACGATCGTCCTGGTGGTTGTGATCGCGGCGGTTACCTCTGCGGCCACCGTCTGGCTGATGAGCCGCCACCTCTTCCCGAAATCCTTCCAGCCGGTGACCCTGTCGCAAAAAGAGGAGAAAGCCCTCGCCAACAAGCTCGAGCGACTGGCCCCCAGACGCCCGCCAGCAGAGGCACCCAGTAAAATCCCTCAAATCCCTGACAACGGCGGCGCCAAGCCCCCGCCACTGGAACCCGAGGCCTACAACGAAACGAGCGCCTCCCGGGAGGTGAGCTTCTCCCAGCGGGAGATCAACGCCCTCATCGCCCGGAACACGGACCTCGCCCCCCGACTCGCCATCGACCTCTCGGAGAACCTGGCCAGCGCCAGGCTCCTGGTCCCCCTGGACCCGGACATGCCCTTCCTGGGTGGAAAGACCCTGAGGGTTTCGGCCGGGCTGGCGCTGCGCTACGCCGGCGGCAAGCCGGTCGTCATGCTCAAGGGCGTGAGCCTCTGGGGGGTCCCGATTCCCAACGCCTGGCTGGGCGGAATCAAGAACATCGACCTGGTGGGGGAGTTCGGCGCCAAGCCCGGCTTCTGGCAGGCCTTTGCCGCGGGGGTGGACGACATCCGGGTGGCGGATGGACGCATCACCATCCGCCTGAAGGAATGACTGCCCCGCCAAACGACCGGCTTCGCGAAGTCTAAAGCTGATTTTTGATGGGCAGCGGCCTGATGAAGCCCGAGCTGCAGCGCTGCCATAACCCGGTTTGGCGCTCTTTCGTGACGACGACCGGTTCACGGACCCTCCGGGTGGTTCAAACCAGCCGGTCGCGGTCGTCCAGCACCAACTGGTAGCTGTTCTCCAGTGACACCCCGCCGGTTCGCAATTTGCCTTTTTTATTGTCCCGCATATCTTCAGCCTGCTGAATTTGAGCACACAAATTCAAGAGCACCACCTATGACTCCCACCGCAAGCCCAATGCACCCGCACTTGGTCCACAGCGCTTCACGCGACGCGCTGCAGAAAAATTTGAACGCCATGGCCGCCGCCA
>JAJDNY010000150.1 GCA_022340425.1 Desulfobacteraceae bacterium
GTAGAGTGCGACCTTGCCAAGGTCGAAGTCGCGGGTTCAAATCCCGTTTCCCGCTCCATTTTTTTTGGCGGCATAGCCAAGTGGTAAGGCAGAGGTCTGCAAAACCTCCATTCACCAGTTCGAATCTGGTTGCCGCCTCCACGACAATATAAAAGGCCTGCGAGAGGAATCTATCCCGCAGGCCTTTCTTATTTCGGTCCCCGCGGCCGTCTTCCAAAGAAGCTGGGCATATCGCTTCGGCACCTATCTTCCTTCCAAAAAGCGTTTTAACCCGCCGTGCTGCGGCGTTTGTCAGAAAGGAACCTTTACGGGTGCCCCGGGGATAGGTCGGGATTCACAAGTCCCCTTGTTCTTTGTTCATTTTCTTTTGCGGAAAAGAAAATGAAGCAAAAGAAACCGTCCGTGTCCCGGGGCCCTGCGGGCTGCCCTGCGCTTCTCGCAGCCGACGAGCCCTGTGGAACTCGCTTGCGCTCAGACAGCCACAGGGCCTTTATCGCCGGCTGCTGCGATGCTCGGCCCGGGACGATGGGACATAAATCGTCTGCCTCAACAAACGGTTGAGATAAGGCTGAGGTCTTCGAAAAACCCCATACCTGCGTGGATTAGCGGTGAGTTGCTGAGAAGAACCTCGTAGAAAAGGCCCCCCGTCTTGGGCCGTCGGCCTTTTCAGCCTTTCAGCGGTTTGATCTTCCAGATTTTTGCGGCGTACTCCGCAACCGAGCGGTCGCTGGAAAATTTTCCCATCTGGGCCGTGTTTAGAATGGAGCGCCGGGTCCACTCGGCCGGGTCGCGAAAACACTGCGCGACCTTCTCCTGGGCCGCCAGATAGGCGCGGAAATCGGCCAGGACCAGGTAACGGTCGCCTTCCACCATCAGCGCGTGCCAGATCGGTTCAAAAAGCGCCGGCGCCTCGGGCGAGAAATGGCCCGTGCGGATGGCATCCAGGGCCTGCTTGAGCTCCGGGTCGCCGTGGTAGTAGTCCCACGGTTTGTGGCCTGTCTGGCGCCGCTGCTCCACCTCTTCGCTGGTCAGCCCGAAAATAAAGATGTTCTCGGCCCCGACCTCCTCCCGGATTTCGACATTGGCGCCGTCCAGGGTCCCGATGGTCAGCGCCCCGTTGAGGGCGAATTTCATGTTGCCGGTGCCCGAGGCCTCCATCCCGGCGGTGGAGATCTGTTCGGAGAGGTCCGCGCCCGGCACGATCTTTTCGGCGAGAGAAACCGAATAGTTGGGCAGAAAGACCACCTTGAGGCGCTGGCTGACCAGTGGGTCGGCGTTCACGGCGGCAGCCACGGCGTTGATCAGCTTGATGATCATCTTGGCCAGGGCGTAGCCCGGGGCGGCCTTGCCTGCGAAAATGACCGTGCGCGGCACCATATCACGCTCGGGGTCCAGGCGGATACGGTGATAGAGTGTGATGACATGCAGCAGATTGAGCAGCTGGCGCTTGTATTCGTGGATGCGCTTGATCTGGACGTCGAAGAGGCTGTCGGGGTCGGTCGCCTGGCAGGTCAGGCGCTGGATTTCATCCGCCAGGCGCTCCTTGTTGCGGTGCTTGATGCTGCGCCAGGCCGCCTGGAAATCGGGATCTTCGGCTAGAGGCAGCAGGGCCCGCAGACGGTCGAGATCCCCCACCCAGCCTGGGCCGATTTTGGCGCTGATCAGCTCGCAGAGCTCCGGGTTGGTCTGTACGAGCCAGCGGCGCGGGGAGACGCCGTTGGTGACGTTGAGGATGCGCCCCGGGAAAAGCGCGTCAAACTCGCGGAACAGGGTCTTCTTGAGAATGCGGGTGTGCAGCTTGGCCACCCCGTTGACCGTGTGGCTGCCGACGATGGCCAGATGGGCCATGCGCACCAGGCCGGCATGCACGATCGAGAGGCGATCCAGTTTGCCGGTGTCACCGGGGTAGCGCTGGGCGACCGCCTCCAGAAAGCGGCGGTTGATTTCATAGATGATCTCGAGGTGGCGCGGCAGCACGCGGCCCAGCAGCTCCACCGGCCAGGATTCCAGCGCCTCGGGCAGGACGGTGTGGTTGGTGTAGGCGAAGGTCTGCTGGCAGATCCGCCAGGCATCGTCCCAGCCGCAGCCCTCCTCGTCCAGCAGCAGGCGCATGAGCTCGGGAATACCGATGCTGGGGTGGGTGTCGTTGAGCTGAACGGCCACCAGCTTGGGGAACTCGGCGAAATCGGTGTGTTTTTTCTTGAAGCGGCGCAGGATGTCCTGGAAGGTGGCCGCCACGAAAAAATACTGCTGCTTCAGACGCAGCTCGCGTCCCTGCGCGATTTCATCACTGGGGTAGAGCACCTTGGAGATGTTTTCGCTCATAACCTTGGCCTCCATGGCGCCCATGTAATCCCCCTGGTTGAAATCGGTCAGGTCGAAATCCCGGCTGGACATGGCGACCCACAGCCGCATGTTCATCACGTGATCATTGGCGTAGCCCGGAATCAGAATGTCGCAGGCCATCGCCATGATGTTGGCGGTGTCCACCCACCGATAGCGCAGCCGGCCGTTTTCGTCAGTAACCGGCACGGAGCGGCCGTAGAATTTGACTTCGTAAAGGTGGCGGCGGCGATAGATCTCCCACGGGCTGCCGTAGCGCAGCCAGTTGTCGGCGCGCTCCACCTGGTAGCCGTCCACGATTTTCTGGTAGAAGATGCCGTAGTCATAGCGGATGCCGTAGCCGTAGCCGGGGATTTTTAGGGTCGCCATGGAATCCAGGTAGCAGGATGCCAAGCGCCCCAGCCCGCCGTTGCCCAGTCCGGCGTCCCACTCCTGCTCGGCCAGTTCCGCCAGGCTGAAGCCGGTTTCCTTCATGGCCTCCCGGCACTCCCCGGTCATCCCCATGTTGACGATGTAGTTCATCAGAAAGCGGCCCGGTAGAAATTCCATCGACAGGTAGTACACCCGCTTGGAAACCCGATCGTAGATGGACCGCTGGGTTTCGATCCAGCGCCGGATCAGTCGATCCCGCATGCTGTAGGACAGGCCTTTGTAATAGTAGAACTTGCGCGGCGGGTGGTAGTCGTTTCCCAGCGTGGACATGATGTGCCACTGAATGTCCTCCAGCAGTGGGCTGGCAGGTGTGGGCCGCTTGGGAATCGGGGGAAACGGGGTGTCTTTTGGGGTCATCTTGAACTCCTCCCCCGGGGCCGCCTGAGGGAGCCCCGCGGCGGGCGGCAGGTGGTGCCCGGGCGTTTGGCGTAGGGTCGTTTTCGGGCGGCCGCCGGTGAAACCGCCTGCGACGCGATCAGGCGCTCACAACAGGCCGATAGGCCGGCTTCAGTATAGCACTTTTAAAAGGAGGTGCAAGCGGCTTGTGGACCGCTTCAGGCCAGGCGGTTCAGGCCCGCCAGGGCATGATCCCATCGGAGCCTGGGGCGGGAGCGGGCAAGCGGGGTGCCGCTGCGTCGATCCAACAGGTGGTGCGGGCCTGGACGGTGAGGGGCGGTTGGGAGCATATTCAGCCGCGCCCACCGTGACAGCGGCAGCAGAGGCTACTGGAGTTGGGAATAGGATATGAAGGGGATTAACATCACGAGTAAAAGGGCCAGAACAACGAGCAGCCGTTTCACCCCGTCGATCAGCTTGTCCATCTGACTTTCTTTCTTCGGCAAAGGAGAAAATTGTTCCAAAAGGGCGTCATTCAGTATCCGGCGCTTGATCTTGTCCGCATAAACTCCGTTCTGAACTGAATCGGTTTATCGACAGACCGCCGGTGATTCTTGAAGAAAAGCTCTTTAGCACTTCAGACGGTCAAAAGCAAACCCTCTCTTGGCGATTTGCGCCATTTTTTCCCCCAATTCCTGGGCTCTGCCCGCGCCCTGGTCTTTTCGTCACACCCCCCCAAAAAAAAATGGCGCTTGTGACCGGATCTGTCACAAGCCCCTGATAGGGTTGCGCCAGAGCTTGCCCAATCACCCCTGGAAAAGGAGGCGCAGATGAAGAAGACCAGAAAACAGCCCGAGATTTACGACTGCCTGGAGTACCACGGCAGCACCGCGGTGGAGCGCATCCGCAAGCTGGCCGGACGGGTCATCTGGCGGGAGTGGGTGTTTTTCGACTCTGCCAGAGAAGCCCGGGAATACTACTGCGGTAATGCCTGAAAGGAGGAGGGGATGCTGAGTGCGATTCTAAACGGCCTTCTGGACGTCGTTGGCATGTTGCTTTGGGTGGCCCTGGCCTTTCTGCTGACCCTGGTGCTGGGAATGTGAGTCGCCCCCCGGAGGGGGCCCCCCGGCCCCCCCGGCCCCCCGCCGTTTCAGGCGTCCTGAGGTCTGCCGGCGGCCGCAGCCCCGCCGGCATCGGCCGGCACGATGCTGAAGGAGGTTGTGATCCGGGCGATGCCGCGGACCGTGGCTGCCACCGAACAGTATTTTTCGACCGAAAGGGCGATGGCGTCCTGGACCGCCTTGTCCTTCAGCTCCTGTCCTGAGATCCGGAAGTGGAGGTGAATGCTGCGATATGGCCACGGCGGGTCCGGCTCGCGCTCCCCGTCAACACTGATCTCCAGCATCGATACCGGGCGTCGCTTTTTTCTGAGGATTTCCACCACGTCGACGGCGCTGCAGGCGCCCAGGGCGACGAGCAGCATTTCCGAGGGGCGCACCCCCGCGGCCGCTTCGTCGCCCGACAAAACGACACTGTGGCGGTTGCTGTCCATTCCGACAAACTGCATCCCGCTGACCCAGCGGACGGTTGTTTTGGGCATGACGGCACTCCTTGGTTGCAGGTTGGTTTGACGGCCGCTTGCATGTCAGGGTGTAACCGGGTAAAAGAGATCGGGCCGGCCCCGCCCTGCCGGCGGCTACAACCCCACGAAATATAAAGAAGCGAGCCAGTAAAAAGTCAAAATCTAGACGGTTTCGAAAAAAGCGCCAAGTTACGGCGCGCAAATCTCAGCGGCGTGCGGCGTACTACTTTACGTCGCAGCGACTTCGAGATGCAGCGCAACGCAGGAATTGGCCTTTTTGCGGAACCGTCAGAAAAGGCGTCCCATGACCGCTCCACGAGTCAAGAAAACCCCTTTCCCCTCGGCCCATGAAGATGCCCGGGCGGCGCAACTGCATGTGGATTCGCCCCAGTGCCGCGCGTCCTCATACACCCTGGCATACCAGGACACGGCATTTCTGCTGCGCGACGAGCTGCGGCCGGTGAGGCTTCAGCTGGAACTGCTGAAACCCGAGCTCGTGCAGCAGGAAAACCAGATCGATTCCACCGTGGTTATTTTCGGCAGCGCCCGCATCAAAGCGCCCCGGGAGGCCCGCACCGACCTGGCCGCGCTGCAGGCCCAAGCGGACCAAGACCCGTCGGATGCCGTGCTGGCTCGCCGACTGGCGCGGGCCCGGCGAAATCTGGACAACAGCCGCTACTACGAAGAGGCCCGTAGGCTGGGGCGCTTGATATCACGCAGCACCGCAAACGGGCGCATGGTGGTGGTTACCGGCGGCGGCCCCGGGATCATGGAGGCCGCCAATCGGGGGGCATACGAATCCGGTGCGGACAGCATCGGCATGAATATCGTATTGCCCTGCGAGCAGGCGCCCAACCCCTATATCACGCCGGAGCTCTGTTTCCAGTTCCACTATTTCGCCATCCGCAAAATGCACCTGCTGATGCGGGCCAAGGGGCTCGTGGCCTTTCCGGGCGGCTTCGGCACCCTGGATGAGCTGTTTGAAACCCTGACCCTGATCCAGACCCGCAAGGTGACGCCGATCCCGGTGCTTCTCTTCGGTCGGGCCTTCTGGGAGCGGGTGATCAACTTCGACGCGCTGGTCGCGGCCGGCACGATTTCGGCGGCGGACCTCGAGATTTTCCAATTTGTCGAAACCGCCCGCGAGGCTTGGCAGATCATCTCCAGCGCCAATGGCATTGATGTTCCGGCGGAGGACGCCCCCGGCGCTGACCCCGCGCCGAAAGAGCATCCGGATTGACGGGTACCGGATTAAACCGCATCTTGACACGGTATGTCAATTCCCCCCGCAGAGAACCGCAACCGTCCCGACGGAGGTTTCCGGCCGTGACCGGACAGGGGCCGGGCTTTGCGTTAAACCCGATACTCGGTCGGCACCTGTGGCCGATACAGTTCAAAGGAGCCAATATGAAACCTACTTTGATGCTGCTGCTGGCGGCCGCGCTGACCGCCATCACGCTGGGGGCTGGGTGTTCCGGTCACCAGCGCTACCACGCGGCTGAACTGCCGGATCCGGCGAAGTTCAACGCCCATTTCGGCGATCTGGACGATAGCGGCGATGGCCAGCTCACCCGGGAGGAGTTCCAACACCATTTCCCCGGCAGTCACGACAGCGTTTTCAACGCCCTGGACCTCAATGCCGACGGGGTGGTGGATCACGAAGAGTGGCATCGGTTCAAAACCGCCCACGGTTTGAAGCATGGCGGCTGATGGGGTCCGCCGCAGCCTGAAAAGCGGCCCGCAAGCCGCCGCTGACGGCCCCGCCGCCGGTGCCGCGATTAAAAGGGCCGCGCTGGTGGTGGCCGCCGTGAGCTCCTTTCAGACCCCTTTCATGGTGTCCTCGGTCAACATCGCCCTGCCCGCCATGCAGCGGGAGTTCGGCGTCGACGCCGTGCTGCTGAGCTGGGTGGCCACCGCCTATCTGCTGGCCGCGGTGGTGGCCCTCGTGCCGTTTGGCAAGCTCTCGGACGTTCTAGGGCGCAAACGGGTCTTTCTGTGGGGTACCGCGCTTTTTTCGGCCGCCTCCCTGTCATGCGCCTTTGCCCCCGGGATGCAGTGGCTGATCGCCTTGCGGGTGGCCCAGGGCGCGGGCAGCGCCATGATTTTCGCCACCAGCATGGCGATTTTGACCTCGGTCTTTCCCCCCGGGGAGCGCGGCAAGGCCCTTGGCGTGGCGGTTGCCGCGGTTTACTGCGGCCTCTCCTGCGGCCCCTTTCTGGGCGGGCTTATGACTCAGCAACTGGGCTGGCGCAGTATTTTCCTGGTCAGCCTGCCCTTTGGGGCGGCGGTCATCCTGCTGACCGTGACCCGCCTGAAGCCCGAGTGGGCGCCGGCCCGGGGCGACCCCTTCGACTGGGGCGGGGCTGTGATTTACGCCCTTGCGGTGACCGCCGGGATGTACGGCCTTTCCCTGCTGCCGGCGGCATCCGGCTTGGGGTTCGTGCTGGCAGGCGCCGCGGGGTTGGCGGTTTTTACCCTCTGGGAGCTGAAGGCGCCCGCACCGGTCTTCGAGGTCCGCCTCTTCCGCGCCAACCGGGTGTTTGCCTGCTCGTGCCTGGCCGCCCTGATCCACTACAGCGCCACTTTTGCGGTGACGTTTCTGATGAGCCTCTACCTGCAGTACATCCAGGGGCTCTCCCCCCAGAAGGCTGGCGTTATCCTGATGGTGCAGCCGCTGGTGATGGCCTTCTGCTCACCGCTGGCGGGAAGGTGGTCCGACCGGGTGGAGCCCCGGGTGATCGCCTCCGCGGGGATGGGCCTCACCGCCGCGAGTCTGCTGCAGCTGGCGATGGTGGACGCGCAAACCGGCCTGCCGGCGGTGGTGATCGGGCTGTTGCTGTTGGGGCTGGGCTTTGCGCTCTTCTCATCCCCCAACATGAACGCCATCATGGGCTCAGTTGAAAAGCGTTTCTACGGGATCGCCTCGGGGTCAGTGGGCACCATGCGGCTGATGGGGCAGATGCTCAGCATGGGGATCGCCACCGTGGTCCTGACCCTGATGCTCGGCCGGGTTCCCATAAGCCCCGCGACCTATCCGCTCTTCATCAGGAGCTTGCAGGTGAGCCTGGCGATCTTCACCGGCCTGTGCTTGGTCGGGGTGCTGCTCTCGCTTGCACGCGGGCGGCTGCACGCGGCCTCGTAGGCATTCCGGGGGGGCGGGGCGGCGGCAGATCCCTCAAGGGGTTTAAACCGCCGCAAACGGGTTTATATTGGCTTCGCGTCTTACGACAACCGCCGCCGCCGCGGCGGCCGCCAAAATGGCGGAAAGCGTTCACCTGTCATACATAAGGAGGATAACAATGCTCAGCACCGAAAAGATCTCACAGGCCTTCGAGGCCATCGCGGCAATCTGCGATGAGCTGCAAGATGAAACCGACATCGCCAAAGTTCAAGCGGCGTTAAAGACCATCCATTCCATCGCCAAGCACCAGAGCGACATCCGCAGCGCCCCCAAGGGAAGCTGCAAGGCCCATCCCAAAACCGCCTGAACGGCCGGCTGCGGCCGAAGGCCCGCCTGGCGGCCACAGCTTCCCTGGACTGCCGCGGGCCGGCGGTGCCTGGCCGGCCCCGGCGCCCGACGGTCGTACGGCGCGGGTGAAGCCGGCCGCCGGGCGAAAACCCCACGAAAGGCCCAAAACGATGAACACGGCACAGTTCAACCGGGGGCTCCTGGCGTTTCTGAAGGCCTCCCCGACCCCCTTTCACGCGGTCGCCGCCATGGCCCAGCGCCTGCTGGGCGAGGGCTTCAGGCGGCTTGACGAGGGTCAAGCGTGGCAGCTTGCGCCCGGCGGGCGATATTTTGTGACCCGCAACGACTCGGCCCTGGTGGCTTTTTCCCTGGGTGGCGCAAATCCCGCCCAAAGCGGGCTGCGGATGGCCGGGGCGCACACCGACAGCCCCTGCTTGAAGCTCAAACCGCAGCCGCTGCTGGTCGGCGACAGCTACTGCCGGCTCGGCGTGGAGGTCTACGGGGGGGCGTTGTTCGCCCCGTGGTTTGACCGCGATCTCTCCCTGGCCGGGCGGGTCAGCTGTTTGGGCGCCGACAACCGGCTGCACACCCATCTGGTGGATTTTCGCGACCCGGTGGCGGTCATTCCCAGCCTGGCGATCCACCTGGATCGGGAGGTCAACAAGCACCACGAGATCAACCCCCAGAAGGAACTGCCGCCGCTGCTGTTGCAGGACGAAAAACCCGAAAAGATCGATTTCCGCAGGCTGCTGCTGGCGCGCCTGCTGCAAGAAAAGCCGGACTGCGGTGCACGGGAGGTGTTGGATTTTGAACTGAGCCTCTACGATACCCAGCCGCCGGCGCTGGTCGGGCTCAACCAGGACTTCATTGCCGGCGCGCGCTTGGACAACCTCCTGAGCTGTTACACGGGGCTGATGGCCTTGACGGCGGCCGGCGGGCAGCAGCCCGCGGTGCTGGTCTTAAATGATCACGAGGAAGTTGGCAGCGCCTCCGCCGCCGGGGCTCAGGGGCCCTTCCTGAGATCGGTGCTAAGGCGCATCTGCCCGTCCGAGGAGGATTTCAGCCGCATGGTGAGCCGCTCCCTGCTGATTTCCATCGACAACGCCCACGGCATGCACCCCAACTACCGCGACAAGTACGACGACAACCACGGCCCACGGCTCAACCGCGGGCCGGTCATCAAAACCAACGCCAACCAGCGCTACGCTTCCAACAGCCAGACCGCAGCGGTTTTCCGCCTGCTGGCCAGCCGCCTGCGGGTTCCCGTGCAGGACTTCGTGGTGCGCAGCGACATGGCCTGCGGCAGCACCATCGGGCCGCTGACCGCCGCCGAAATCGGGGTCCGCACCCTGGACGTGGGGGTGCCGACCTTGGCCATGCATTCCATTCGGGAACTGGCCGGAAGTCGGGACGGGTTTTATCTTTTCAAGGTGCTGCAGGCCTTTTTTCGGCTGGCGGACATCCAAACGATCGTGGAGGACGGTTGAGCAAACGACCCCGCAGCATTGGGTACTTCGTCTTTTATCTACTTTTCTGGTCGGAGAGCTGGCGTGTGGTGTTGGGGGCGATACTGGCCCTGCTGCTGGCCCCGCGGATCGTACCGCCGCAGATGGGACGCGTGGCGGCGGTGATGGTCTGGGTCATGCTGGCCACCATCGGCTACTGTCTGGCAGGCTACCCGGCCCGCAAGATCGCGACCTTCTGGCAGCGCCTGATCCTGGGGTCGCAGAAACCCGGCCGACGCCGTTGAGGGGGCCGCCGGCAGCCGCGTGTTTTGTCGGTTCCGAAAAAACGTTTTACCCCGCGGCGCTGTGTTTTTGCGGAAAGGTGCCTTTACGGATACCCCGGGGATAGGGCGGGATTCACAACCGCTCGTTTTCTTTGTTCATTTTATTTTGCGGACAAGAAAACGAACCAAAAGAAACCGCCCGCGCCCCGGGGCCCTGCGGGCTGCCCTGCGCTTCTCGCAGCCGGCGGGCCCTGTGGAACTCGCT
>JAJDNY010000151.1 GCA_022340425.1 Desulfobacteraceae bacterium
ACTAATTCATCCGACGGAGAATTTGCGCGACCCCCGAGGTGGTCACGCCAAGTCTGCGGGCGGCCTCGGCACGGGTGAGGCCCAACTCCAGCACGAGAAAACGGGCCAATTCCCGCCGAAGCCCGGGCAGCACCCCGACCCGACTGCCCGATCGAAGGGCCTCGGTGCCGATCCCGGCTTTCTTACAGGCCTCTTGGATGTGCGCCTCGGCCCTGGCCTGGCGCTGATCGATCGGCAGCTGCCTGGCAACCCGATCGGTCGCCTGGGCCACCATCTTGCGCACAAAATCCCCGCTGCCCAGGATGCGCTCGTCTCCGATCGCTTTTTCCCCCCTGCCCCGCAGGCTCTTCACGGCCGACCACCCGCCCTGCGACCGCACGAGCCCGCCACCTACCAGTTCCGGTCGATGGCCCTGCCCCTTCCCCTGGGATACAAACCGGCGGTAAGCCGCACGGGCCGCCTGTTGGGTTTCGCCGAACCACCTCAGCACCTCGTCCACAGCCTGCCAGGGGTTCCATCGTTTCTCCAGCAACCCGGCATGGCCGCACCACCGGTAGCCCTCCAATGAGACCAAGTTTTCCACGGCGCCGGCTCTCAGGGGGTTGAGGTGGATGTAGCGCACCAGTTCCTTGAAGTAGGGGTCCTCCTCACAAACGATTGATTTGTAACGGTTTTGAAACAGATGGCCGTGGCGGCGGTGGCGGCGGTTGTAATGGGTGGCATGTCCGGTCAGAAGCCGCCGCATGAAACCGGGAAGACCCCCGGGGCCGCTTCGAACCAGCAGGTGGGCGTGGTTTTCCATCAAGGCCCAGGCGTAGACGGTCGTATGGGTTTCCTGAGCCAGGCCGCCAAGCCGCGTGAGGAATCGTTCCCGGTCCTGATCGTCATCCACGATGCGGCGACCCTCGATACCCCGCACGATTACGTGGTGCAGGGTCCCGGGCGCATCAAGGCGGGGGCCTCGCGGCATTGACGTCTCCTCCATTCGAGGTTAAGAAAGAGGCGTGAAGGCTAATCTATTTTGTACCCCTTGTCAACAACGTCCCCTTAAATTCATGACGGAAAGCAACAGCATCCAGCGGCTCAAGGAAGATGTCCGCCAGCTGGCCGGGGTGATCGGCGAGCGCAACGTCTTTCGCCCCGAGGCCCTGCACGCCGCCGCGGCCTATATCGAAAACGCCTGGCGGGATCAGGGCTACGCGGTCGAACGCCAGACCTACACGGCGGCCGGGGTGCCCTCGGCCAACCTGGAAATTTCGATCCCCGGCAGCCACCGGCCCGGGGAAATCCTGTTGATCGGCGCCCACTACGATTCGGTGCGCGGCAGCCCCGGCGCCGACGACAATGCCTCGGCCGTGGCCGCACTGCTGGAGATCTCCCGCTTTTTCGCCGCCCGGCGACCCGTGCGAACGGTCCGCCTGGTGGCCTTCGTCAACGAGGAGCCGCCCTTTTTCACCACTTGCCGGCAGGGCAGCATGGTCTACGCCGCCGCCGCCCGCAAGCGCAGGGACGACATCCGCCTGATGCTCTCGCTGGAAATGTTGGGCTATTATTCCAGCCGGCCGGGCAGCCAGCGCTACCCGCCTTTTTTGGGCCGCTTTTACCCGGACGCGGCGAATTTCATCGCCTTCGTGGCCAACCTGCGCTCGCGCCGCAGCATGCAGCGCCTGGTCCGGGCTTTCCAGGCCGCCAGCGACTTTCCAACAGCGCACATCGCCACCCTCGCGCTGGTCCCCGGTGTCTCCTGGAGCGACCACCGCTCTTTCTGGCGCCGCGGCTATCGCGCCGTGATGGTGACCGATACCGCCTTTTACCGCAACGCATACTATCACAGCGCGGGCGACACCCCCGAGACGCTGGACTACTCCAAGCTGGCCGCGGTGACCGACGGCCTGGCGGAGGCGGCCGCCACCTTGGCGCAGCAGCCGCTCTGACGGCCTGAAGGGGGCAAAAGGCCCCACCCATGGGAAGGAGGCCATAGCCATGAAGATTTTCATCATCGCCGGCCCGCTGCCGCGCCGATTTTTGGGGGCGCTGGCGGCCGGGCTTTTTCTGCTGGCGCAGGTCCCCGCAACCCCGGCGGCGGACCGCTACGCGGCCGCGCGCCGAGCCCTGGTGGCGGCCATCGAAGAAACGGTCCGCGAAACAGCCGGCCATATCGGGAGGGACAGCATGGATCCGCGTGTGATGGCCGTTCTGGCCGAGGTGCCGCGCCATGAGTTCGTGCCGCAAGACCAGCGCCCCCATGCCTATGAAAACCGGCCGCTGCCCATCGGCCACGGTCAGACCATTTCCCAACCTTACATCGTGGCGCTGATGACCGACCTGCTCAAGCCGCAGCCGGAGCACAGGGTGCTGGAAATCGGCACCGGTTCGGGCTACCAGGCGGCGGTTCTGGCCAGGTTGGTCAAAGAAGTCTACTCCATCGAAATCATCACCGAACTGGGCCAGCAGGCGACCGAGCGGCTGCAACGCCTGGGGTATGACAATGTCACGGTGAGAACCGGGGACGGGTATTTCGGCTGGGAGGAACAGGCGCCCTTTGACGGGATCGTCGTCACCGCCGCGGCCGATCACATCCCGCCGCCGCTCATCCGGCAGCTCAAACCCGGCGGCCGGATGGTGATCCCGGTGGGTAGCCGCTTCATGGTGCAGCAGCTGGTGCTGGTGGAAAAAGACGCCGGCGGCGCGGCCACCACCCGCCAGATCCTACCGGTGCTTTTCGTGCCCCTGACTGGAGGGCACTGAGGCCGAAGCCGCGGGGGGAATTCCTCATGGGGCCTTTAGCCAAAAACGCGCAGGCCATTCCGCGTCTTGCCATCGCGCTGGTTTCGGCCAGTGCCCTGGCGTATGAAATTCTGCTGATGCGCCTGTTTTCGATCACCCAGTGGCACCATTTCGCCTACATGATCATCAGCCTGGCGCTGCTGGGCTACGGCGCCAGCGGCACCTTCCTTTCCCTCTTGCGCGAACCGCTGCTGACGCGCTTCCGCGGGGCGTTCAGCGCCAGCCTGTTTCTCTTCGGGCTCTCCGCCCTGGTGTGCTGCCTGGCCGCCCAGCGGCTGGCCTTCAACCCCGAGGAGGTGCTCTGGGACCCGCACCAGTTTTCGAAGCTGGTGGTGCTCTACCTGATCCTGGCGCTGCCCTTTTTCTTTGCCGCCACCGGCCTGGGGCTCGCGCTCAGCCGCTACCGGGGTCAGATCGCCCGCATTTACCGGGCCGACCTGCTGGGTGCAGGAATCGGCAGCCTGGGGATTGCCCTTTTATTGTTCATCCTCTTTCCGGGGAGGGCCCTGCAGGCCATCAGCGCCCTGGGCCTCGGCGCGGCCGCGCTGGGCTGGTGGGAACTTTCCCGGCACGAGGGCCCCGGGCGACAGCGGCCCATGATCGGGCGTCTCCTGGCGCTGGCGCCGATTCTGCCGCTGCTTTTGCCCGGCGGTTGGACCCGGCCGGTCCCCTCGCCCTACAAGGGCCTCAGCCAGGCCCTGCAGATCAGCGGGGCGCGGGTCACCGCCGAGCGCTCCAGCCCGCTGGGGTTTTTGAGCGTGCTGCAAAGCCCGCAGGTGCCGCTGCGCCATGCCCCCGGTCTGAGCATCATGGCCGCTTCAATACCGCCGGATCAGATCGGGGTTTTCACCGACGGCGACGCCATGACGGTCGTCACCCGCGACAGCGGCGATCCGGCGGCGCTGGCCTATCTGGACCAGCTGACCTCCGCCCTGCCCTACCATCTCAAGACCCCGCAGCGGGTCCTGATCCTGGGCGCCGGCGGTGGCGCCGACGTCCTCCAGGCGCGCCGCCACGGTGTGAACCGGATCGACGCGGTGGAACTCAACCCCCAGATCGCAGCCCTGGTGCAGCGAGATTTCGGGGCCTTCTCCGGCCATCTGTACGACCATCCCGAGGTGCGCCTGGAGATCGCCGAGGCACGCGGCTTCGTCCAGGGCTCCAGCGGACACTACGACCTGGTGCAGCTCTCGATGCTGGACGCCTTCGCGGCCTCCGCCGCCGGCCTTTACGCCTTGAGCGAGAGCTATCTTTACACGGTCGAAGCCCTGGAGGCTTACCTGGCGCGCCTGGCGCCGGGGGGCTACCTGGCGCTGACCCGCTGGATCAAGCTGCCGCCGCGGGATACCCTCAAGCTCTTCGCCACCGCCGTTGCGGCCCTGGAGCGGCGCGCGGTGGCCTCGCCGGAAAAGTGTCTGGTTCTGATCCGCGGCTGGCAGACCAGCACCCTGCTGGTTAAAAACGGGGATTTCAGCGAAACCGAGATCGCGTCCCTGCGGGCCTTCTGCAGCGCGCGGGCCTTCGACGTGGCCTGGTATCCGGGCATGCCGGCTGCGGAGGCCAACCGCCGCAACCTGCTGCAAGCGCCCCTCTTCCACCGCGGTGCCGCCGCCCTGCTGGAACCGCAACGCACGGCCTTTCTGTCCGACTACAAGTTCAACCTGCGCCCGGCAACCGACGACCGGCCCTACTTCTTCAATTTTTTCAAGTGGCGGACGCTGCCGGAAATCATTCGCCTGCGCGGGCAGGGGGGACTTCCCCTGCTGGAAGCGGGCTATCTGGTGCTGGTCGCCACCCTGCTGCAGGCCCTGCTGGTCAGCGTCATCCTGATCCTGGTACCCATGGTCCTGTGGAATCGCCGTGAGCCGGCCGAAGCGACGGATTTCAGCCGCCCGCGGGTGCTGGTCTACTTCCTGGCCACGGGGCTGGCCTTCCTGTTCATGGAAATCGCCTTCATCCAGAAATTCATCCTGTTTCTCAGCCACCCGCTGTATGCCACAGCCGCGGTGCTGAGCGCCTTTCTGGTCTTTGCCGGCCTGGGCAGCGGCTTTTCCGAGCGCCTGGGAAAGGGCGAGCGCGCCCAGGCTGCCGTCAGCCGGGCCGTCGCCGCCATCGCCGTCCTGGGTGCGGCCTACCTCCTGGTCCTCGGGCCGGTCTTCAAACCGCTGATGAGCCTGCCGGGCGCGCTGCGGGTCGTAATTGCCGTCGCCCTGATCGCGCCCCTGGCCTTCGCAATGGGCATGCCCTTTCCCCTGGCCCTGGGGCGCCTCGGCGAATCGGCGCCCGCCCTGATCCCCTGGGCCTGGGCCGTCAACGGCTGCGCCTCGGTGTTGAGCGCCGTGCTGGCGACCCTTCTGGCCATTCATCTGGGTTTCAGCCTGGTGGTGGTTCTGGCTTTAGGCCTCTACGGGATCGCCTGGGCATCATTTCCCAAAGGGTGACGAAGTCGGAGTTAGAGAGGTATCACGGCCGATGGGGAGTGTGCGGTGGGGCTTTTGCCGCGGCGCACGGAAGATCGCGCCGCAAGACAATGTTGGCGGTCTCTGCGGCCAGGTCGCAGACAATCACGGCCTCGCCGCGCGCCAGTTGCCGCCGCACCTGGTCGACTTTCTGGGTGAGGCTCAGTCGGTTGTCGCCTGAATCGGTGCCCTCGCGCGACACCGATTCCTCCAGCAGCGCCTGCAGGGCCTCCGGGCTGAGCCGGTCATACGGGACGATGACGCCGTTTTCCTTGGGCATCTCATGGGCTCCGGTCGCCCGCGCTCAGCGGGGCATTCTGCCAGCCTTTATTCGGGGTGGGGCCAGGGCCCGCCGGTTTCCACTTCGGCGAAATAGCAGAAGCGGCCCCATTCAAATTCACGCTTGGAAATGGGGCAGCGCAGCTTGACCTTGTGCCGGCCGACGCCGATGACCTCCCAGTCGCCGTGGCGGGGGCCGTCCGCGATGTAAATTTTCTGCCCGACTTCCAAAGGGTAGGTGCGGAACACCACCACCGTCTCGTCTGCCATGTCTCGGCCCTCCGACCCCGTGTCCATTTTAAACCCGCGACCTGCACCGTCCCGGCCGGGGCTCGCCTGCCGGGTGGGAGACGTCGCTGGGTGTCTGCTGCGACTCCCAAACTGATGAACCAGAAAAAAGTCAAAATCCAGACAGTTTCGTAAAATAGCCAATTTACGGCGCCAAATCTCGAGGAGTGAGGCGTACTGATCTACGCCGCAGCGACTTCGATATGCAGCGCAACGCAGAAATTGGCCATTCTACTGAACTGTCAAACTACCAGACCGGCCGGGCGCGGGCAAGGCCGACCGCAAAATCGGGCAGCAGCCGATCTTCAACATCCGGCGCCCTCGCCCCTTATTTGCGGATCTCCTTTTCCCGCTGCTGCTGCCGTGTGGCCACCTGGGCCAGGGCCAGGAGCTCGTCGGAGATCAACTCCAGAAAATCGTTGACCGAGAGGATCCCCTCCAGCCCGCCGCGCGCGTTGACCACCGGCAGGCGCCGCACGCCATGGGCCCGCATCCGCTGCAGAACGTCCCAGATGCTCTCCTGTTCCCCGGCGGTGAGCAGCTCATGGCTCATGATATCACCTGCGAGGACGGCGTCCAGGTCGACCTCGCTGGCAACGATGGCCAGTACGATGTCGCGGTCGGTGATGATGCCCACCGGCACCTTTTCATCGCCGCGCGCGTTCACGACGACGACATCGCCCACGTGATATTCGCGCATCAGTTTGGCCACCGCGATCAGGGTGGCCTCGGGGGTCGTGATCACCACCTCCCGGTTGCAGATTTTGCCGACAGTCATGGGGCCTCCTTCGTATTGGGTGCGGCCTCGGGCTGATCCGGCAGCGCGTGGCCGGCATAGAGCGCGCGCACCGCGTTTTGAAACCGCAGCGCGATCTCCTTCCGGCGCGGCTTCAGGGTCGGGGTGAGCAGACGGTTTTCGATGGTCCAGGGATCCAGGGAGAGATGCACGGCATGCACCCGGGCGTAAACCGGAAATGCGTGCAGGGCTTCGGCGACACGCCCTCGGGCGGCCTTTAGCGCAGTGGGCGCCGACAGGGAGGCGGGGTTTTGGGGGTCCAGCCCCAGGTCCCGCGCCAAAGCGCTCCAGGCCGTAGGCTTGAGCACCAGCAGGGCGGCCATAAAAGGCTTGCCCTCGCCGAGCACCAGCGCCTGGTCAAAAAGAGGGTCATCGACGATGGCGTTCTCCAGATCGACTGCCGGCACCTTTTCACCGGTGGACATGACGATCACATCGTCGATCCGGCCGCGGATAAAGACCCTGCCGTCGCGCATCTCAGCGAGGTCCCCGGTGTGCAGCCAGCCGTCGCCGTCCACCGCCCGGCGGGTGGCCTCGGGGCGGTTCCAGTAGCCCAGCATCACACTGGGGCTGCGCACCAGAAGTTGGCCCGCGGGGGTCAGCCGCACCTCGACCCCGGGCAGCGGCTGCCCCACCGACCCGGGGAGGTTGTTTTCAACCGTGTTGCCGCAGACCGTGGGGGCGGCCTCGGTAAGACCGTAGCCCTCCAGCAGCGTCAGGCCCAGCGCCAGAAAGCAGCGGGCGATGTACGGCTGCAGGGGAGCGGCCCCGCTGACGGCCAGCCGCAGGCGCCCCCCTAAACGGGCGAGCACCTTGTCGGCCACCAGGGGCTTCAAAAGGGCCCACAAAAGGCGTTCGCGGGTGGTGACCGGCCGGCCACGGCCCTGGGCGGCCTCGAAGCGGCGCCAACCGATCGCCACCGCCAGGTCGAACAGCCGCCGCGCCAGGCGGCCCTGCTGCGCCAGACGCTGCTGGATGCGGGCGTGGGCCCGCTCGTAGATGCGCGGCACGCTGATCAGGACCGTCGGCCGAACCGCCGTCAGGTCCTCCACCAGCTGCTGCACCGAACGCGCATAGGCGATCCCGCTGCCGGACAGCATGGGAAGACAGTAGCCGACGGTGAGCTCGAAGATGTGGGAAAGGGGCAGAAAGGAGAGGAAAAGGTCGTCCGAACCGATCGGAACCGCTTTGAACATCGCCTGGGCGTTCCACAGGATGTTGTGGTGGGAGAGCATGACCCCCTTGGGGCGGCCGGTGGTCCCCGAGGTGTAGACCAGCAGGGCGAGGTCATCCGGTTCGATCGGCGGATCCTCCAGGGGCTCGGCCGCCGCCGGCAGCCAGGAAAAAAGATCGTGCAACCGGGGACGGTGGGCGGTCTGTCGGGACGCCGACCCCACGCAAACCACGTCTTCAAGCGCCGGGAAGAGCCCCTGATGGGGTGCCAGGGCTTCCCATTGGGCCTCATCCCCGACCAGCAGCAGCCGGGCGCCCGCATCACCCAGCACATAGGCCACGTTCTCAGGGTTATCGTTGGTGTAGAGCGGCACCACCACCAGCCCCTGGGCCAGGCCCGCCTGGGCAAAGCAGCCCCATTCGACGCTGTTGCGCAGCTGAACCGCCACGCGATCGCCCGAGTTAAGCCCATGCCGGGACAGGGCATGGCGCCAGCGGGCCACCAGCGCGCCGGCCTGCCGCCAGGTGACATCCACCCAGCGGGAGGCCGCGGGTTCGAACTGCCGGTAGGCGATCTGTTCGGGGCTGCGCTGCACCCGGCAGCGAAACAGACCCGGGAGAGTCCGGGCTTCCGAAAGGGCAATGGGATCCACTCGAAGGGGCGTTGGGCTGGGCATTCTGGCCTCCCTGCAGCCCGCGAGGGCTGCGGTGCTCGCGCCCAGCCGGAGCCGGCGGCCGCGGTTAGCCGGTGTCAGGCCCAGACGCCGGCAATCCGGGCACCGCACGTCGGACAGGCGCCGTCGGTGAGGCGGTTTTGGCGGACGGTGAACCCCCTGCGCGCGATGAGCAGCTCGCTGCACGCCGGGCAGTAGGTGTTTTCACCGGGGTCGCCGGGGATGTTGCCGGTGTAGACATGGCGCAATCCGGCTTCCATCCCGATCTGGCGTGCGCGGCGCAGGGTTTCCAGCGGCGTGGGCGGCCGGTCGCGCATCTTGTAAGTGGGGTAAAAAGCGGTCACGTGCCAGGGGGTCTCAGGCCCTGTGGCGTGCAGGAATTGGGCGATGTCCCGCAGCTCGGCGTCGGAATCGTTCAGACCCGGGATGACCAGGGTCGTCACCTCCACCCAGACCCCCAGGGACTTCATGCGGGCGATGGTCTCCAGCACCGGCTTGAGCCTGGCCTTGCAGACCTTGCGGTAGAAATCATCGGAAAAGCTCTTCAGGTCGATGTTGTCGCCGTCGAGGACCTCCGCCATCACGCTGGCCGAGGCTTCGGTCATAAAGCCGTTTGAAACGAAGACGTTGCGCAGGCCCTTTTCCCGGGCCAGCAGGGCCGTGTCGTAGCAGAACTCGGCGAAGATCGTCGGTTCGGTATAGGTGTAGGCGATGGAGGCCGAAGCGCTGGCCTGGGCATGGGCGACCACCTCCTCCGGCGCCATGGGCTCGCCGGCGATCTCGTTGTCGTGGCGCCGGGGGTACTGCGAAATATCGTAGTTTTGGCAGTGCTGGCAGCGGAAGTTGCACCCCACCGTGGCGATGGAGAAGGAGCGGGTACCGGGCAGGAAATGGTAAAGCGGTTTTTTTTCGATGGGGTCGGCGTTGTTGGCGATGAGGCGGCCGTAGACCAGGGAGTAGAGCGTGCCGGATCGGTTTTCGCGGACCCCGCAGATTCCCCGCCGGCCCGGATCGATGGTGCACTCGTGGGCGCAGAGGTGGCACTTGACCTTGTCATCGCGCAACTTGTCGAAAAATCTGGCCGGATGCATGGCCCCCCTCCCTGGTGGTTGAAGCAACCGTTTCAAATGCCGACGGGCGGGCACGCCCTTTGGTCCGGGGCTGCCGCGCCGGGGCTTCAGGCCGGTTTGACAGTGCTGGCCTGGGGACCCTTCTCCCCCACCGACTCCACGAAGCGCACCCTCTCACCGGCGGCAAGTTGTGCGAAAATGCCGCCCACCACACTGTTTTGATGAAAGTAGATTTCCCGGCCGTCGGCTGCGGCCAGAAACCCGTAGCCCTCCTCGGGAAAAATGCGGCTGATCACCGCGAATGGCCCCTCTTCGTGGTACTTCACGTCCTGGCGCTGCCGGCTGATGAATTTCTGGATCTGGCGGGCGGCGCTTTCAAAGGCCCGGTTAATAGCGGCGTAAAGGTCTTCATGGGGCTCCTTCTTGACCACGATCTCGCTGCCGGGAACCGAAATCGTGATCCGGACGTTGTAGAGCACCCCTTTTTGCTGCCGCTGATGCGGGATTTCCACCACCACGTCACAGCGGATGATCCTATCGAACATGCGCTCGAGTTTGTCGGCGCGCTCTCGAATGGCGGTTTCGATGGCATCGGTGAGGTCAAAATTGCGGGAAGTAATCTGAAGCGGGATGTTCATCCTGTCACCTCCTGAGGGTAAAGGCGGGGGTGCGGCAATTGACCGGTCATGGGAGCACAGTGGCCGCATGACCCCCTGATCGATATCCATAACTGCCTTTTGCCCTTGAAAATAATACCGATTGCCGTGTTGTGCGCGAACTTTTTTTTGGGGTTGACCACAGGGGCGGGGACCTTGGCCGCGACGACCGCTACCGCCCGTCGGGTGGTCTGAGGCGCTGGGTAGCAACCGATAGGCCACGCCGCTGGCGGGCTGCAGCAGAGGCCCAGCGCCTGCCCCGCTGCACGCACGCCTGAACGGGGCCCATTGCAAAAGCAGCATGCCCCCGAAAGGGGCTGCGCGGCGCACGCCAGGGTCAATCGAGCCCTAAAAATGGATACGCGTCCAGCTCGGCGCGCGTCCAGAGCGACAGACCGCCTTCGGTTCCCAGGGTTTCGACGGCCACGATGGCATCCGGCCGATCGAAGTTGATCCGCCCCGGAGTCCCGGCCTTTTCCAGCTGCGCCAGGATGACATCGTCCAGCAGACGCTCCACCTCCGGGCTTGAAAGGCGGCCCTTAAACCCCCTGCGGTGCATCCGGACGTGAAACCCCTTGCCCGCCAGTTGCGGCGCCAGCCGGCCGGCGATCCGCCGGGCGCCATCTTCGAAGTCTTCGGGGCTCTGGAAGTTGAAGCGCTGGGTGACCGGTATCACCCGCGACAGCGCGTTAAACGTCTCGGGGTGGGCCGCAGCTTGGAGACGGAGGGTCTCCAGCATCAGCAGGATGTCGTCCGCCAGCAGCACCAGCACGTTGAAATAACGGGTGCCCGCAACCGGCCCGAAACGCTGCAGCAGTTCACGGCAGCGCCGAAAACCGTTTTCATGGGCCGTGGCGATCACGTTCCACTCCCCCATCGGCGACTCCGCAATGGCAGCGCCCCCAGCGGCGGCCGGTTGACGATCCCGCCGGGGGCGTGTGTGGGGTCAGGGTGCACCGGGCCGGGTCAAATCGAAGATCCAGCGCTTGCCTTCGTCGGGCGTCACCTCGCGCATTTTCTCTCCGCAGCACACCAGCTCGCCTTCGCCGCCCTGGACAATGGCGGCGATGTTGCCGCATTTGTCGCATTTGAAGACCTGACCTTTTTTTGTCATGGCACACCTCCTGATTTTGGGGTTTCAGCCAAAGGCAAGGCATCCAAGTCGTAAAGGCATCGAGGTCTTGCCGCAATCCAAAAGCGAAATCGCTCCCATGGGGAGTTTTCTTAATATTATTTTACCCCACAGCGAAATTATTACCATAGGGCCGAATCTTATTTGAGATGGGGAATCCACCCAAAAATGTGTCTTTCCCCTATTTTGGGCGAATCGCTGCCGGACAGGCAAGGGCCGTCATGGGGGGAATTCGGGATGAATCGGAGGATCGGTTTGCGCACCGAAAAAAAACGCTGCGGGCAGGCCTCAGAAGTGGCTGGATCCATCCCAGCAGTGGGTGCAGAGCTGGGATTTCGGCAATCCGATGGCCGCCACCAGGTCATCCAGGCGCTGGAACTTGAGCGAGGTCAAGCGCAGGTTGCGCCGGATGCGCTCAACCATCGCCAGGTTGCGTCGGCTGCCGGCGGCGGCGTAGTCCTCCAGATGGCGACTGGCACCGTTTTCCAGCTCGTGGATCATTTTACGGCCGGCCAGATCCAGGGTGGAGCGCGAGGTGGAAAAATTGAGGAAGTCGCAGGGATACACCAGCGTGGGGGATGCCGGGCGCATGTGGACTTCGGCGGCCCCCAGGTCGAAGAGCACCTGGACGTTGCCCTTGAGCTGGGTGCCGCGCACGATGGAGTCTTCGCAGAAAAGGAGCCGCTGGCCTTCAATCAGGCGACGGATCGGAATCAGCTTCATGCGGGCCACGAGATCGCGCAGCGACTGGCTCTGGGGCATGAAGCTGCGCGGCCAGGTGGGGGTATACTTAACGAAGGGCCGCACGTAGGGGACTTTTTTCTCGTTGGCGTAGCCGATGGCGTGTCCGATGCCGGAATCGGGAATACCGGCGACGCAGTCGATCGCGACGCTGTCGTTTTGGGCCAGGGCCCGCCCGCAGCGGTTGCGGACCGCTTCCACGTTGATGCCCTCGTAGTCCGAGGCCGGGTAACCGTAATAGACCCAGAGAAAGGCGCAGATCTGCATCTCCCTGCCCGGCGGGTTGACCGGCGCCACCCCCTCGGGGGTCAGCAACACCGTTTCACCAGGTCCCAGGAAGCGCTCGATGTCATAGCCCAGGTTGGGAAAGGCGCACGATTCCGACGCGGCCGCATAGGCGCCGGCCTCGTGGCCGATCACCACGGGGGTGCGCCCCAGGCGGTCGCGGGCGGCGTAAACACCGTGGTCGGTCAAAAGCAACAGCGAGCAGGAGCCCTGGATCGCCTCCTGGGCATGCCGGATGCCGGCCGCAAAAGAGTCCTCGGCGCAGATCAGCATGGCCACCATTTCGGTGGGGTTGGTCTTGCCGTTGGCGGTTTCGGTGAAATGCAGGCGCCGTTTGAAGGCCTTGCGCTCCAGTTCGGCCATGTTGTTGATCCGAGCGACGGTGACCAGGGCGAAGTTTCCCAGGTGGGAGCCGATCACCAGGGGCTGGGGGTCGGTGTCGCTGATCACGCCGATCCCGGTGCGGCCCGCGAACTTGGCCAGATCGGGTTCGAACTTGGAGCGAAAATAGTCGTTCTCGATGCTGTGAATCGAACGCGTGATCCCGTCGGGGCCCTTGACGGCCATGCCGCCGCGGCGGGTGCCGAGGTGGAAGTGATAATCCGTCCCGTAGAAGATATCCGTCACGCAATCCGAGGTCGAAACCGCGCCGAAAAACCCACCCATCCCGTTACCTTTTTTTCCGCAACGCGCCGGAAGGCGGCGTTGGTTGTGAGCGGCGGGGCACACCTGAAAATGGCCGCCCCGGAGCCGCACCGTCCACCCGCCCCGGGGCGGCGGTGCCGCCGCCGCGGGCCAAATCCCTGCCGTCTTGCCCCCTCCTGTTAATCTTTCTTTACAAAAATGTAAAGCCACGCTAAGTCACTCGGTGATCTTTTCACCCCCACCCCTGCCTGCCCAGCGCGCAGCCCTGCGAAAGGAGCTCAGATGCCCAAAAGAGAAGACATCCACAAAATCCTGATCATCGGCTCGGGACCCATCATCATCGGCCAGGCCTGCGAGTTCGACTACTCCGGGACCCAGGCCTGCAAAGCCCTCCGGTCCCTGGGCTACCAGGTGGTGCTGGTCAACTCCAACCCAGCCACCATCATGACCGATCCGGAAACGGCGGACGTCACCTATATCGAACCCCTGAACGCCAAGGTGCTGACCGAGATCATCGCCCAGGAGCGGCCGGATGCGCTGCTGCCCAACCTGGGCGGCCAGTCGGGACTGAACCTGGCATCGGAGCTGCACCGCCTGGGGGTCCTGGACGAATACGGGGTCCAGGTCATCGGGGTCGGCGTGGACGCCATCACCCGCGGCGAGGACCGCCTGGCCTTCAAGGAGACCATGGACCGGCTGGGGATCGAAATGCCCCGCAGCCAGACCGTCACCAGCGTCGAGGAGGCCGAGCGGGTCGCCGATGCCCTGGGCTACCCGGTGGTCCTGCGGCCGGCCTACACCATGGGCGGCACCGGCGGCGGCCTGGTATACAACGTCGAGGAGCTGCGCACCGTGGCCAGCCGCGGCCTGGCGGCCAGCCTGGTCCACCAGGTGCTGGTGGAGGAGTCGGTCCTGGGGTGGGAGGAGCTGGAGCTGGAGGTGGTGCGCGACGCCAAGAATCAGATCATCACGGTCTGCTTCATCGAAAACGTCGATGCCATGGGGGTTCACACCGGCGACAGTTTCTGCACGGCCCCCATGCTGACCATCGACCCGGCGCTTCAAAAGCGCTTGCAGGAGCAGGCCTACGCCATCGTCGCGGCCATCGAGGTCATCGGCGGCACCAATATCCAGTTCGCCCACGACCCGGCCAGCGGTCGGGTGGTGGTGATTGAGATCAACCCGCGCACCTCGCGTTCTTCGGCCCTGGCCTCCAAGGCCACCGGCTTTCCCATCGCCCGGGTCTCGAGCCTCCTGGCCGGCGGCCTGACCCTGGATGAAATCCCCTACTGGCGCGACGGCAGCCTGGAGAAGTACACCCCCTCGGGGGATTACGTGGTGGTCAAGTTCGCGCGCTGGGCATTTGAAAAATTCGCCGGCGTCCAAGACCTGCTGGGCACCCAGATGCGGGCCGTGGGCGAGGTCATGAGCATCGGCAAAACCTACAAGGAGGCGTTGCAGAAGGCGGTCCGCAGCCTGGAGATCAACCGCTACGGCCTGGGGTTCGCCAAAAACTTCAACGACTGGAGTCTCGAGGCGCTCTACAACGCCCTGGGCGCCCCCAGCAGCGAACGCCACTTCCAAATGTACGAGGCCCTGCGCAAGGGGGCGGACATCGAGAAGCTGCACGCCCTGACCCACATCAAGCGCTGGTTCATCGAGCAGATGCGGGAGTTGGTGGTGTTGGAGGAGGAGATCCTGGGCTTCAAGGGGGAAAGACTGCCGGACGAATTGCTTAAACGCGCCAAACGCGACGGCTTTGCCGACCGCTATCTGGCCCGCCTGCTGGGCTGCGGGGAGGCGGCGATCCGCGAACAGCGCCGGGCCCTGGGCCTGGTCCAGGTCTGGGAGCCGGTGCCGGTCAGCGGCGTGGAGAACGCCGCCTACTACTACTCCACCTACAACGGCACGGACCAGGTGGCGGTCAGCGGGCGCCGCAAGATCATGGTCCTGGGGGGCGGCCCCAACCGCATCGGCCAGGGGATCGAGTTCGACTATTGCTGCGTGCACGCGGCCCTGGCGATCCGCGAAGCCGGCTACGAGTCGATCATGGTCAACTGCAACCCCGAGACGGTCTCCACCGACTACGACACTTCGGACAAGCTCTACTTTGAACCGCTGACCGTGGAGGACGTGCTGAGCATCTACGAGAAGGAAAAACCGGAAGGGGTGATCGTGCAGTTCGGCGGCCAGACGCCGCTCAACATCGCCGCCGAACTGGCCGCAGCAGGGGTCACGGTGCTGGGCACCACCCCGGATACCATCGATCTGGCCGAGGACCGCGACCGCTTCCGCCAAATCATGCGCAAACTGGGCATTCCCCAGCCCGAATCGGGCATGGCCAGCACGCTGGCGGGCGCGCGCGCCATCGCGGCCGAAATCGGATACCCCCTGATGGTGCGCCCCTCCTACGTATTGGGCGGGCGCGGGATGGAGGTGGTCCAGGATGAGGAAATGCTGCAGCAGTACATCCAGGCCGCCGTGGAGCTCTCCCCCGAGCGGCCGATCCTGATCGACCGTTTCCTGGACAACGCCATCGAGGCCGAGGCCGACGCCATCGCCGACGGCGCGGGGGCCTTCGTCCCGGCCGTGATGGAGCATATCGAGCTGGCCGGCATCCATTCGGGCGATTCGGCCTGCGTCATCCCCCCCATCAGCATCGCGCCCAAGCACATCGACACCATCAGCGAGTACACCCGCAAAATCGCCGTGGCCCTGAACGTGGTCGGGCTGATGAACGTGCAGTACGCCATCTTCGAGAACACCGTCTACGTCCTGGAGGCCAACCCGCGGGCCTCGCGCACGGTGCCGATCGTCTCCAAGGTCTGCGGCATCTCCATGGCGCGCCTGGCCACCCGGGTGATGCTGGGCGCCAAAATCGCCGAACTCGACCTGGCCCCGCGGCCCATCGCCCACTACGGGGTCAAAGAAGCGGTCTTCCCCTTCAACATGTTCCCGGAGGTCGACCCGATCCTGGGCCCCGAGATGCGCTCCACCGGTGAGGTCCTGGGTTTGTCACACTCCTTCGGGCGGGCCTTTTTCAAGGCCCAGGAGGCCACCCAGGTCACCCTGCCGCTGGCCGGCGGCGTGCTCTTCACCATCGCCGACCGCGACAAAAAGGCCGCCCTGGAGCCGGTGCGCCGCTTCCGCGACCTGGGCTTCGGAATCATGGCGACCCCCGGCACCCACGCGTTTCTGAAGGATAGCGGCATCCAGGCCGAACGGGTCCAAAAACTCGGCTACGGCCGCCCGGACCTGGTGGACGCCATCAAAAACGGTGAGGTCCAGCTGCTGGTCAACACCCCCAGCGGCCGCCAGAGCGCCCAGCACAGCTCCGAGGTCCGCCGGGCCGCCATCAAGTACAAGATCCCCTACATCACCACCACCGCCGCCGCGATTGCGGCCGCCAAGGGGATCGCCGCCCGCCGCGAAGGCGCCCCCAAAGTGCGCGCGCTGCAGGCCTATCTGAAAGGGTGAGGGCGATTTTCAAACGGTGGTCAAAAGCCACCTGATCAGGCGCGCCAGCACCAGGGTGGCGGCCAGGCCGCCCAGCCAGAGGGCGGCAAACCAGAGCCACTGGCGATGTTTTTTGCTGAGGGCCATATTGCGGAGGTGGTTTTCGGTTGAGGCGTGGGGCGCCCACAGGGCGAAACCCCGTAAAAAAACCGCCGGCCGGAGCGCCATCCTCCGGCCGGCGGCCGTTGCGGCCGTGGCTCAATAGGCACTTTCGTGGGAGGCCTTGCCCCTGAAAAGATAGTAGCAAAAGCCGGTGTAGGCCAGCACCAGCGGCAGCAGGATGACGGTGCCCACGAGCAGCAACGATTGGGAGGTCGGTGCTGCAGCCGCCTGCCGGAAGGTGACTTCAAAGGGCACCAGCCAGGGCCAGAGGCTGATCCCCAGGCCGATATAGCCCATCAGAAAGACCCCGAGGCTCATCAAAAAGGGCCGGTACTCCTCACCCCGGTGCAGATCGCGCCAAATCAGGACAAAAAGCGCTGCGGTCACCAGGGGCACGGGCAGCAGATAATAGAGGTTGGGCACGCTGAACCACAGCGCCCGCACGTCGGCATTCATCATCGGCATGCTGAGGCTGACGATCCCCAGAAACACCCCCACGTAGCCAAGCACGTAGCCCGCGCTGCGGCGCGCCCACTCCTGGGTGCCCTGATCGGTTTTCATCACCAGCCAGGTGGCCCCCAGCAGCGCGTAACCGAACACCAGCGCGACCCCCGTCATGACGCTGTATGCATTCAGCCAGTCGAAGGCCCCGCCGGCAAAGCTGCGCCCGCTGACCTTGACGCCCTGCACGAAGGCCCCCAGGATCATGCCCTGCATCAGGGTGGCCACCAGCGAGCCGAAGTGGAAGGCGTAGTCCCAGACGCGCCGCGACCGGTCGTGGGCCTTGAAGCGGAATTCAAACGCGACCCCGCGGAAAATCAGCCCCAGCAGCATGATGATCACCGGGATGTAGAGGGCCGGCATCAGGATCGCGTAGGCCAGGGGAAAGGCCGCAAACAACCCCCCGCCGCCCAGCACCAGCCAGGTCTCGTTGCCGTCCCAGAAGGGCGCGATGGAGTTCATCATGCGATCGCGGCATTGATCCGAGGGGGCGAAGGGAAAGAGGATCCCGATCCCCAGGTCGAACCCATCCAGCAGGACGTAAAGAAAAATAGCCGTTCCAATCAGGCCGAACCAGATCAGCTGCAGATCCAGAAAACTCTCGAAACTAAACATTCCCGCCTCCTTTTTCAGCAACCATGCCAGTGACCAGGGGCGGCTCCTTGACGCCGTGGGAACCGTAGAGGTCCTCTTCGGTATCCGGCCCCTTGCGGATCAGCTTGACGATGTAGTAGGTGCCGGCGCCAAAAATGAAGCCATAGGTGAGGACAAAGGCGGCCAGCGATATGACGATGGGTTCCCCGTTGAGGGGTGAAATGGCCTCCACGGTGCGCATGACCTCAAAGACAATATAGGGCTGGCGGCCGATCTCGGTGACGAACCACCCCGCCAGGACGGCGATGAAGCCGGCGGGGGCAAGCGCCATGCACCAGTACTGAAACCAGCGTGTGTCGAAGAGGCGTTTTTTGAGGAAAAGCACCAGACCCATCAGACCGGTCAGAATCATGAGGGTCCCGATGCCCACCATGATGCGGAAAGACCAGAAGACCGAAGCCACCGGCGGGCGCTCTTCGCGGGGCCAGGCCGTCAAGCCCTTGACCTCGCCGTCCAGTTCGTGGGTGAGGATCAGGCTGGAGAGTTTGGGGATTTCGATGGCGTAGCGGGTGGCCTCGGCCTCCGCGTCCGGCCAGCCGAAAAGCACCAGCGGCGCCCCGCTGCGGGTTTCCCAGAGGCCCTCCATGGCGGCCACCTTGGCCGGCTGATGCGCGAGGGTGTTGAGCCCGTGAAGGTCGCCGACCAGCAGCTGCAGGGGGGCGACGACAATCGCCATGATCATCGCCATCCCCAGCATGATGCGGGCGTGGGGCACGTGGCGGTCGCGGGCGAGATAATACCCGCCCACCCCGGCGGCCACGAAGGCGGTGGTCAGATAGGCGGCGGTCACCATGTGGGCGAAGCGGTAGGGAAACGACGGGTTGAAGATCACCGCCAGCCAGTTGGTGGGGTACAGCAGCCCGTCTTCACCGCTGGAAAACCCTTGGGGGGTCTGCATCCAGCTGTTGGCCGAGAGAATCCAGAAAGCGGAGATCAGGGTGCCGGCGGCCACGATCAGGGTGGCGGCGAAATGCATCTTGGGGCTGACCCGGTTCCAGCCGAAGAGCATCACCCCCAGGAACGAGGCCTCCAGGAAAAAGGCCGTCAGCACCTCGTAGCCCAAAAGCGGCCCGAGCACATTGCCGACCCGATCCGAGAACACCGACCAGTTGGTGCCGAACTGAAAGGACATGACCACGCCGGATACCACCCCCATGCCGAAGGTGACCGCAAAGATCTTGACCCACATGCGGTAGGTTTCGGCATAGACCGGGTTGCCGGTCTTCAGCCAGCGCCATTCCAGGACCGCCAGCCAGCTGGCCAGACCGATGGTGAAGGCCGGGAAGAGAATGTGAAACGATACCGTGAATGCAAACTGAACACGCGCCAGGATGACCGGATCTAAATTTTCAAACATGGGGTAACCTCTGCCGTCAAAACCGTTAAAATCTGGATGGGACACATAAAATGCCAACGGCACAGCAATTCGGGGTGGGGGTGTCAAGACTCCGGCTGCAGGGACGCCGGGGGAATGCAAGCCGGGAAACCAACGCCCGGCCGGGGCCCTGCGGAACAGATTGAAACGCTGAGAGTTTCTATAGCATTTTTCGGCGGCAAGATAAAGACAGGAGTTGCCCCCCGGACCACCCCACGGCGGCAGCCTACCCATACAGGTAAACCCATGGATAGGCGCCTGGGATTTTCCCCCTCCGCAGGCAGCGGCCCATCCACGCGGCGGCCATTGGCGTGGTCGACTCAACCCTTCGGCAGACCCCCCTTGAAAATCGGGGGCGATGAGACTAAGCTTCCCCTCCGCCGTCTTGGAAGCCACCGCGCGGCCCGCCGGCCTGCCGGTCAAGGCGGCAATACCCTTGGGTCTCTGGCCAGCAAAGCTGCGGTTTTGCCGGAATTCGCCTCCCTTATTATCCCCTCTGGCTCCCCTTTAGCCGGGGTTTTCATAACCAGCCATGATGCAGCACCCGAGCCCCGGGGCCTTTTGCGCTGTCCCCAAAAACGTCCGATCCCAAAGAAAACGGAACGCTATGAAAAAGATTTTCGTCAAAAGCGACAACATCGCCACCCTGGTCTGCGACGGCTGCGGCAAGCGTCGCCGCAAGGACGTCAGCCGCTTTACTCGTCTCAAGCAGGAGATCCGCCTGAAATGGACCTGCCCCTGCGGCGCCGTCAACCGGGCAGTGCTTGAGCGGCGCAATTTCGTTCGCTTCAAGGTGAACCTTTCGGGAAAGTTTTCTTATCATTCCCAGGATGGCCAGCACTCGGTGGCGCCCCTTGTGGTGGTGGATATTTCCCAGGGCGGTTTGCTCTTCAAGCGGCGCACGGGCCTGGGCAGCTACCCGTTTCGGGAAGGGGATCGCCTAAGCGTGCAAATCGATCTGGACGATCAAAACCGGTCATCCGTCCAGCGGGAGGTGGGGGTGCGCACCATCCGCGAAGACGGTTCGGTGGGCGCGGAATTCGTCTCAAAGGAGCATTACGACCGCTTGGGTCCCTACCTGCTTTACCACAGCGCCTGAGCGGGGCATGACACGGGCGGATAAACCTGCCGGCGGCTGCGACACCCCGACGGCTGCGGCCCCATCGGCGGACGTTCCCTGTGGGTGTCCCGAAGACAGCCGCAGTCACCCCCGGTTGCGCCGCCCGGTGACCCAAACCTTTCATTATTCTTCCAAAGACGCTTCTTCGCTTGCGGTTTCGGTTCTGTTTTTACCCGCTTTCTTGGCGCTGTAGAGCGCACGGTCAGCGGCCGCCACCATCTTTTGGGGCGTATCCGTTGACCGGCCAAACTGGCTTACCCCCACACTGATCGTCACGCCGAAACCGTTGAACTTCAGATTTTCCACCGCCTGGCGCAGGCGCTCGCCGGCCTGAAAGGCATATCCGATGTCCGTGCCGGGCATGATGACGACCAACTCCTCGCCGCCGTAGCGCGCGGCCACATCCATCGTCCGAACCGATTTACGGATGGTGGCCCCCAGTCGATTCAAGACCTCGTCGCCTTTCAAATGGCCGTGGGTGTCGTTGACCCGTTTAAAATCGTCGATGTCGATCATCAACAGGCAAAGAGACGTCCCGTGGCGGCGGGCGCGCTCGATCTCTTTTTTCAAGAGCGTCTCGAAGACATCCCGCGTAAACAAGCCGGTCAGTTCATCCCGCAGCGTGGTGGCGGCGATGAAGCTGATTTTCTCCTCTTCGATTATTTTGGGGTGGAACAACCGGTCCTTGACGTTGGCCAGGTAGTCCAGCGAGGCCACCGCCACGCCGACCTCCCGGCCGAGGGCATGCTCCAGTTGCTGCATGTGGTGCACGATCGCATCCCACAGGGCAAGGGCTTCGGTCTCACTGAAGGGTTCGTGGGTCAGCGATTTGAGAAGGGTCGGGTAGAGACTGTCGCCAAACTTTTTTTCAAATTTTTTTCGAATCCCCTCATCCCGGGCAATGGCCTCGACGACTTCCAGCGGCATGGCATCCTGATCGACTTCAAGGATGTCTCGGAGCTGCTTGTTGTCATCGTCCTTTTCCAAAAGCCCCCTCTCCCCCTAAAAGAGCTGCAGCCGCTCGCGGTAGGCGTCGATCACCTCGCGCGGGTCGTGGGTGATCACGATATTGTCCTTGACCCAGGCCGGCGCGCGGCCTTTTTCCACCATCCGGTGGATCTGACGGGTCATGTCCGCCCAGAAGCCCCCGCCGCCGTCGGTGTCGAAGAGGATGATGGGGACCGGCTCCATGATCGAGAGCTTCATGTTGCACAGGGTGATCCCCAACTCCTCCAGGGTCCCCAGGCCGCCGACATTGAAGATCGGAAACGAGGCGATCTCGAACCATTTCTGCCGGCTGTGGCGGCAGGTGGACTGGAAAACCTGGCAGAAGTCCACATCGGTGGTCATGGCCTGGTCGGTGATTTCCAGGAAGTTGGCCCCCGAGAGGATCCCGCGCGCCTTGGCCAGCGTGTTGGCCTTTTCCATCACCCCGCTGCCGCCGCCGGTAACGATGCCGATGTGGCGCCCCCAGAAGTCCACCAGCGCGTCCAGCAGGGCTTCCAGGCGCCGCACGCCCCGGCCGTCGAGCTCCGTGGTGGAGCCGTAGAAGGCGAAGAGCATGGACTTGTGGAAATCGGAGAGCCGGTCGGGGGTCACGAAATAGCCCATGCCGTCGCGCATGGTGTGGGCCATGATGCGCCGGGTCAGGCTGGAGACCCAGAACACCTGGACCCCGAAGGTGTGGTAATCTTGCAGACGGCCGTGGTCGTTCTGGGAGAGAAACGGCCCGTGTTCGCGCGAGGGTTCCAGGAAGTAGAGGGTGTCGATTTTGCCATCGCAGACCACGTTGATGATATCGCGGTGCTCGACGATGTTGGGGAAGTACTTCAGCACCAGGGCCGAGGGGGCCTCGATGGCCGCCTCCCTGAGGTGGGCGGTGGCATACTGGTGGGCGCAGCAGCTGCGAATCGAGAAATCCCGCCGGGCCAGGGCGCATTCGGCCATGGTGGCGGGACAGGGCGCGTCGGGGCCGTTGACGAAAAAGCGCGGCTGACCGTCAGCCTTGGCGAGCAGCCCCACCGGTTTGTCGAGAAAATGGCAGGTGGCCGGCCGCAAGGCGTCCAGCTGCACCCCCAGCGCCCGCATTTCCTGGAAGGTGTAGTGCGGCCGGCCCTTGTCGCTTTTGCGGCGGCTGGGCCGGATGGTGGGCGCCCGGTAGATCTTGGCGGTGATCAGCGGGTTGACCAAAAGGTGCGCGGTGCGGTTGACGATCTCCAGGTAGATGCGGATGCCGCGGGTCTTGATGGGGTCCAGGATCGTGGCCGGCAGGTGGCCGCCCAGCTCAAAGCCGCTTTGCAGCACCACGTAGTGCTCGTTGAGGTACATGGAGCAGGTGGTGATGACCCCTTCGCCGGCCGGGATTTTAAGGGCGGCCACGGGCCGTCGGACCTGATGCCGGCCGAGGATCTCGCGGCCGTTGTCCTTGATCAGAATGCGCCCCAGGACTTCGCGGCCGATGGGTTCCTTCAGCTCGCAGACCACCCGGTGGGGGGCGATCACGATGCTGCCATCGCTGGAAATCGAGGTAGAAGCCGGCAGCTTCAAGGCCGAATCCTCGATGGCGGCCAGCACCTGGTCGGAGGTCATCAGGGCGTCGGGGTCGCAGTAGACCAGGCGGCCCACCGGCAGCCCGGCCGTGAAAAAATCGCGCAACAGATCGAGCCCCGGGTAGCCGGCGATCACCTGGGTGGCGGTGAGATCCAGGACGGCCGTCCGCCCGTCGAGGCACGCCGCGGTGAGCGGAGGCCCCTTGATCTGCACCCCCAGCCGGGCGATGCGCGAGCGTTCGCTGAAGATCACGTCCTGGGGCTGGTGCCGGATGCATTCGATCAGACGGTCGGAGAGGCTAAAGGCGGCCTGGAAGCGGATCTGCCGGCCGTTTGACTCCGAGACCCGCGTGATCAAGCCGTCGGCGGTCTGCAGCAGACCGCGGAAAATCTGGGGGGTGGCTTCGGGTGTGATCATGCCCTCGTTTCTCTGATATGGGTGTCAGGGAAAAAGATATAGCGCCGACCTGCCGGGACAGGGGGGAACCGGCCGGCTAATTGGTGCCGGCCCCGAAGCAGCTGGCCGCCTTCTGCCAGCTGCCGGCCTTGACCCAGCGGTATTTTTCCCTGAAGAGGGTGTCGCTGCGGTGGTAGCGGCCGGTCCGGCTGCGCTCGAGAAAGCGGCCGAAGTCCCCGGGGCCGCCGTTGTACAAGCCGTAAAGCAGGCCGGCGAAGCGTTCGTCGGAGAGCTTGGCGGCCCGGGCCCGGTTCTTGGGGTTGCCCTCGATGTACTTCGCGATGTAGAGGTCCAGCACCTCGCAGCCGGCCAGGGCGTTGTAGCGGATGCTCCAGCGCAGCCGGTTGAGGTCGTAAAGCCCGCGCCAGACCCGTTCGTTGATCTGCATCAACCCCACCGAGGAGCCGTTGTAAGAGCGCAGGTAGACGAGCTTGTCGTCTTTCACATGGTACTGCCGGAAACAGCTCTCCTGCCAGGCGGTGGCCGCCACCAGCCGTCGAAAAAACGGGGCGCTGCGCAGGTCGCTGGGGCGCTTTTTGAGGGTCTGGTCGGCCGCCGCGGCCAGCAGCTTGCGAACCCGCCCGAGCAGCTGGTCGGCGGGGGTGTAAGGCGCCATCCAGCCCCTGATCTCGGCGAGGCTGTCCTGTTTTGGGGCTGCCGCCGCCCAGGCTTGGGGAAAGAAGAACATGCCCACCGGCCCTTGCTCGGCGGCCGGGGGGCCGGCCGGGGTCTCCGGCGGCCATCCACCCTCCAGGCTCTCGCCTTCAAGGGCCGGCCCGGGGTCCTCCAACGGCGGCCCCAGCCCCAGGACCGTCCGCAGCCCCACGTCGATTACCTCGCAATCCACCCCCTCCGCGTCGGGCTCACAGCCCAGCAGGCGCACCAGATGAATCAACCCCGCCCGGCTGACGTCGATTCCCAGGCTCGGGCCGATCTGATCCAGCGCCGTCAGCGCATCCGAGGCCGTGAAGAAGGCCAGGTAACCCAGCAGCGAGGAAGACGGCCCCGCGTTCAGGGCGCGTCTGAACACCGCGGCCAGCTGCTGCCAGGCCCAGGCGAACTGGACGCGCACGAAATCTTGGGCGAGGGAATTTTCGGTCAGCCCCTGGCTGAAACCATGCCGGGTGGTCAGCAGGACGTCCAGCAGCACCTGGCGGTCGGCCTCCAGGAGATCCCGCCCCGCAAGCGCTCTGAGGATCTGGGCGAGGTAGGCGTCCCAAACCTCCCAGTTGGCGGTAAACCCGGCCAGTTCAGCCTCGGACAGCGGGCGGGGAGCGCCCTCGGCTGGTTCCCCGGGCACTTCGTCGACCACTTCCGCAACCAAACCGGAGAGGGTGATCCGGACCGCCGCCGCATCGGCCGCCACACCCGCCGCCCGCAGACTGGCGGCCAGGTCTTGGGCGCGGAGCCCGTCAGCCGCTGGGAAGAGCTCCGTCAGAAAGGCCTTGAGCTCCGCCACCGGGGGGGCCAGGTCGACCCGGATATCCGCCAACCGTTCGTAAACGTGGGTTTGGACCATATCCCAGACCAGGCCCACCAGCCTGGCCGGCTGCCGCTGGCGATCCAGCACCTGGGAGCCCACGGTGTCGAAGGTGAGCGTCCAGCCGCCGGGCTCCATCCGCGGCCGCTGGTGCAGCACCAGAATCCCTTCCCAGTCGATCGGCGCCAGGCAGGCATCTCCCAGGGCGGCCCCCAGGCGGAGCGACACCTGGAATTCGGAGCGGATCAGCCCGTTTTCGCCGCTGTAGGCCGGCGGCGAAACCACGATCCTGCGGCAGCCGCGGCTTTCATCGAGCACCACGAGGGTTTCGGCCGGCCCGCCGAAAGCCGTGGCCACCACCAGGGCGCGCAGCAGGGGGTAGTCGATGGTGATCGGCAGGGCCACCGTCTTCGTCTGGGCGCCGAGCGGCGGCACCCACCAGAAAACCCAGAGGGCAATTAGAAACCAGGGCAGGCGGCGTTTGGGCGACATGGACGATGGCTCCTGGGTGAAAGGGCCTGTTGACGGAGGCCGGCAAGGGCGCGGGGATCCGAGAAAATCTAGCAGAAAGCGGTTGACATTGCAACCGCGATGTCTTTCCGATGGCGGATTTAAGCCGGATGGGGGTGGGCAACTGTGCCGGGGCGCGCGGTTTTCAATCGACGCCGGCTGGCGGGGATGCCGGCCGCGGCCCGACCGCGATGCACCAGGCGCCTTGCTTCAAAAGCCGGGCCGTGATGGCGACATCCAGGAACTGGGCGATGACGGCGATGTTGGTGCGGGTGTGGCGTGAAGGCTCATGCGTATGGAAGGACCCGCCCCCGGCCAGGGCCATGGGCAGGAGCAGTTGATCGGCCAAGCGGCGGCCCACCGGCACACCCGCCGCCAGGTAGCCCAGGACCTCCTCGGCGGCCGCCCGGGCCACGCTCTCGGCCGGGCGCCCGCGGGCGCCGCAAGCGCTGAAGACCTCGGTGATGTGCTCGCTCTGCACTTCGACCAATACGGCATTGCCGGGTCCGCAGCCGGGAAACTCCCGGATCGCCGCGTCTTTGACCGCAAGCGGCAGAGCGTCCGCCAACGCCGCTGCCTCGCGCTCGGCAATCCGACGCGGCAGGTCGGCCAAGATGACGACGCCCCGCAACCTCAACAATTTGCCGCGCTCCGACAGGTGCAGCGGCCGCAGCCGATCCGCCGGGGTGATACGGGCGGTGAAGCGCCCGCCGCCGGCCGGGAAAAACCCCGGCCGATCCAGCGCGACCTCTACCCGTGGCCCCATCCGGCCGACCAGGGGCAGGAAGGCCTTCTCCAGAAAATCGAAGGGCGGCGCGAACGGGTTGTGGGTGCCACCCTTGAGGACCAGCGTCGAGGGCCCGGCGGCCAGCACCAAGGCGGGAAGCACGGTCTGCAGCACCAGGGTGGCGCTGCCGGCCGAACCCACCGCGAACCGGTAGCCGCCGGGTTTCACCGCTTCCGGTATAAAGGTCAGCTGCGGGGAACCCATGGTCCCCCCCGCCACGCGGGCCGAACCCACGGCGGTGGCCGCGCGCACGGCCGCTACATGCTGCCGCATGAGACCGGGGCGCTGCCGCCCGGCCCGGATACGCCGGATCTCGAAGGCCCGGCCGGTCACCAGCGAGAGCGCCAGCGCGCTGCGCAGCACCTGACCGCCGCCCTCCCCCTGGGCCCCGTCGATCTGCAGCATCGATGCTTCTCCCGAACATAGGCCGTTTGTTGTCGCCGCCGGCGGCAGCGCCGCAAGGGCAGCAGAGGCGTTCAGCCCCTGGCGGTGACCTGCTCCGCCAGGCAGCCGCGACACACCTGCCGACCGTCGATGCTCTGCAGTTTGGAGGCCATGGTGGGCTCGCCGCAGCGGGCGCAGGGCAGGGACTTGTCGATCCGGGCCTTGGGCGGCGGCGCCATCGTCACCGGCGAGAGCTTGAAGAGCCGCTCCTCGGGCATCTCCAGCATTTCCCGGCTGCGCTCCAGGTGCAGCGCTTCGAAGCGCTGCCGCTCGTCATCGCCGGCTTGGCCGCGGATGACCTTCTGCAGCAGGGCGAAGTGCGCCTCGTCGGGCGCGAAGGCGTCCGGTCGCATGACCACCCGCACCCCGTCGCCGCTGGTGCGGCTGAAGAGGGTCAGGGCCATCTTGCCGTAATCCTTGTGAATGAAATTGCCCTTGCCGAAGGTGCAGCCGGTCAGCACCTGGACCGCATCGGCCGAGCAGGCGTCGGTCTCCACCACGGCCACCAGCTCCTCATCGGCCGAGCGGTTTTCACGCAGCCAGGCCATGGCCGCCGCCGCCGCCCGAAAGCCGATCGAAAGCCCCGGGCAGACATGGCCGTGAAAGGCCGCGCAGCGCTTGAAATCCTCACCTTGCATGATGGTGTCTGCGTTCATGGCGATTCTCCTTAATGAATCACGGGGTCTTGTCCGCGGCGTCGTCGGCCAGATCCCGCTGGATCTGCAGCAGCCACTCCGGGAAACGGGGGTTTTCGACGCCGTGGTAGATTTCGACGTAAGGCTTGATGTCGATGATCGGGCTGCCGTCCACCGCCTCCAGGGACCGCACCCGGAGGATGTTCCCCGCCCGCCCCAGCAGGGGCACGGTCGAGATCAGCACCGGGTTGGGCCGGGCCGGGCTGCGGGTGGCGAAAATCCCCTGCAGCGGCAGGTCCTTGCGCCCCATGGGGTGCACCCGGCGCAGCTTGCGGCGCTCCGGGGCCACCAAGTGCGGCCAGTAGAGCACCACGATGTGCGAAAAGGCCTCGATCCCGTCCAGGATCCCCTCCAGGCGCGGGTCGATGACCAGCTCCGAGACCAGGTCCTTGAGCTGCCGGTGCTGCGCGCGAATCTTCTCCAGGCGCTCTTTGAGCTCCAAGTCGCTGTTGCCGGCCCCCAACAGCGGGGTCTTGATGGCGCTGCGCACCACGCCCACCGGCTGCAGGGATATTTCCATTTCCACCAGCTCCTCTGCCATCCGTTGCTCCTTTCCGTGAAGGTTCCGCGAAAACGTGGTTTTTGCGGAACCCCCGCCATTGCACCGCGAGGCGCACGCCCCCCCAAGGCCGCCCGCCTTGGGCTAAAGCGTCAGCTCGACGCCAATAAAGAACGACTGCCCGGGCGCCGAAAACCCGAACGTCTCTTCGTAGTCCTCGTCGAAGAGGTTCTTTGCCATGCCATTGACCATCACAATTATTTTAGCGCAACCCCACGAAGAGATCCAGCGGCTCCAGGATATCCGGGTGTCGCCGCCGTCGGTGAATGGAAGAGGGAAGCAGCCCTGGCGAATGGAAGCTGCGTTTTCATTTCTACGCTCTTTTTTTCCGCGTGCAGCGTAAATCAGCGCAATCTCAGTCGGCGTAGCGTTTGGCCAGGGGATCGGTACCGCCGGGGAACATGGCCGCAAACGGTTCGAAGCGCCCAATGCGCTCCGGGTGCTGTCAGCCGTCGGCAGTTTCACTGTTGGTGGGTTTCACGCCCTCCCGGACCTGTGCGGGGCCACGCACCCGAAAACTAATCCCCAAAACCCGTCGGGGCGCCGATGGGGCCCCAGTCGGCTTGCATCTGATCGTAGACCGGGGCGCCCAGGAGAAAGGTGTAGATCGTGTCGGCCATGGCGGCGGGGTCGATGTCGTCGAAGCGCTCCGGGTAAAGGCGCTTGCCCACCGCCCAGGCGTTGGTCAGGGCCGTGCCGATGTTGGTGGTGTAGAAATTGAAGGGCAGCAGGGTGTAGACTCGGCGGTTTTTGAAAGCCTGCAGGCTCTGGTAGTAGCCGGGCTTTTTGCGGTAATCGGCCGCCACCAGCTCCAGCCCGCCGCCGTCGACGAAGATCACCTCGGGATCGAGCTTGAGCAGGATTTCCTTGTCCACAAAGAGATGGCTGCCCACGCGGGCCTCCACCCGCTCGGCCAGATTCTCGGCGTTCACCCAGGCGAGCGGCATGTACTGCTGCTCGGTGCTTTCGATGCCGTGGCTGCCGCGGTAGCCGATCCCGCCCACATAGACCCGGGCCCGTTTTTCGGGGGGGATGTCGGCGGTGCGCCGCCGCAGTTCACGCCGCTGGTCTTCGATGAAATTCACCACCGCTTCGGCGCGCGCCGTCCGGTTTAAAATTTCCCCGGCCACCCGCAGCGCCTGGAAGACCGCTTCGTCAAAGGTGGCAAAGGCGCCGTAGCTCAGCACCACCACCGGTACCCCCAGAGTCTGCTGCACCTCGTCGGCCAGGGCCGCGTCCATGTAAGTGACGAAAATCACCTCGGGCCGGGCCCGCAGCAGGGCCTCCAGATCGGGTTTTTTGTTAATGCTGGCGGGCCCGCCGGGACCCACCACCGGCAGCCGCGCCAGATCGGGGGACGCCATCCAGTAAGGGCGGCCGCGGGGGCTGCGCTTCTCCATCTCCTCCACCCCAACCACCCGGTCCTGGGCCTGGAGATAGACGATCAGCCGCAGGGCCCCCGGCCCCAGGCAGACGATGCGCTCGGGGTCAAACGGCGCGCTCACCTTCCGCTGGGCCATGTCCGTCACCGTGACCGTGGCGGCGCCGGCCGATGCCGCCGCCAGCAGAACGATCACGCCAATGCCCCATCCCCATCTTTTCCCGATCATTGCCCCTCCCCCGCCGGGGCCACCGGCACCACCACCGCCTGCCCCCGCACCATGGCGATCTCGACATCCACCCCGTAGACCTCCCGCACCAGGGCGGCGTCCACCTCCCGACGCGGGACCCGGGCGTGGACCCGGTGGTCCTTGAGAAACAGAAAGTGATCCGCGAAGCGCAGGGCCAGGTTGAGATCGTGGATCGAGACCACCGCCGCCAGCCCGTCCGAGTGGACGATGCGGCGGATCAGGCCCAGCACCTCCAGCTGGTTCCGGAGATCCAGGCTGCTGGTGGGTTCATCCATCAGCAGGATTTTGGGAGACTGCGCCAGAGCCCGGGCGATGATTACCTTCTGCAGCTCACCGCCGCTCAAAGCGCTCACCGGCCGGTGGGCCAGCGGCGCCAGCCCCATGGCCTCCAGGGCCGCCTCGACCCGGTCATAATCCGCCCGGCCGGCCTTCCAGCGGATGTGCGGCTTGCGGCCCACAAAAACCGCCTCGAAAACCGTCAGCCCGCCCTCCGACGCCTTTTGGGGGATGTAACCCACCCGCCGGGCGATCCGCTGGCAATCCATCCGCAGCAGGTCCTCGTTTTCCAGCAGCACCGTTCCCTGCTGGGGGGCGAGGATCCGGTTGAGGCATTTCAGCAGGGTGGATTTTCCGGCGCCGTTGACCCCCAGGACCCCAAGGATGCGCCCGGCCCCCAGCTCGAAGCCCACATCGTCCAGCACCGCCCGGCCGTTGTAGGCGAAGCGGATCTCCGCCGCCGTCAGCATCAGTGCCGCCCCCGCACCAGCAGAAAGAGAAACATCGGCGCCCCCATGAACGAGGTCACCACCCCCACCGGCAGGGCCCCGGAGCCGATCAGCACCCGCCCGACGGTATCGGCCAGCAGCAGCAGCAGGGCCCCCAGGATCGCGGAGAAGGGGATCAGGAGACCGTTTTCCTCGCCCACCAGGCGCCGGGCCAGGTGGGGCGCGATCAGCCCGACAAAAGCGATCACGCCGTGGAAGGCGGTCACCATGGCGGCGACCAGCGCCGCCGCCAGCATGCCCTGCAGCCGCACCCGGGCCACGTTGGTGCCCAGGCCCCTGGCGGCCTCCTCGCCGGCGGTCAGGGCGTTGAGGTCCCAGCGCCGGATCAGAAGATAGACCATCGTCATCAGGCTGACGGCGGCCACCAACCCGATCTCGCCCCAGTTGGAGCGCGCCACGTCGCCGAAGGTCCAGAAGACCACCACCGCGAGTTCCGTCTCGGTGGCCAGATACTGCACCAGAATCGTGGCCGAGGCGAAGAGCGAGGAGAGCGCCACCCCCGCGAGGATGATCGCTTCGGGTGAAAGCTGGCGGAGACGCGCCAAAGTCAGAATGATCAGGGTGGCGCCCATGGCGCCGGCAAAGGCGAAAACGGTCACGGAGAAGACCCCGGCGCCGAACACGACGATGGCCAGGGCGGCGCCAAAAGCCGCTCCCTGGCTGATGCCGAGAGTGGAGGGCGAGCCCAGCGGGTTTTTGAGCAGGGTTTGAATGCCCAGCCCGGCCAGCGACAGCCCGCAGCCGGAGACGACGGCGGCCAGGATCCGGGGCAGGCGGATCTTCCAGACGACCACATCGGCGGCCTCCGGGGCCCTTCCCACCAGCGCCTGAAGAACCTTAAAAGGCGACAGGTCGTAGGCCCCCTGGCCCACCGCGAAGACCCCCACGGCAAACGTCAATCCGGTGAGGCCCGCCAGCCAGAGGGCTTTTTGGCGCAACTGCCGGCGATAAGCGGCGGCAAGTCCCCCGCCGGGGGTGGTGATCCGACTGTCCTTCATCTCTTTAAAACCCCTGGGGCACGGGCAAAGCCCTGGGTGGGCGCTTCGCCTCGAGGGGCGCGGCACCGGGATGGTGTCGCGGGGCCAAGGTCAAGCCCCCCGCTGACTGCAAGCGCCGGTCAGCCCGGCGTCATTCCTCGAAGAGTATCTTGTGGTTGACCAGGTTCATGCGCTTGATGCGCCCCCGGACGATCTTCTGGTCGCCGAAGATGCCCACCAGCCGGAAGACCCCGTCCTCTTCGGGTTCCACCAGGTCCACGGCCTGCATCAACAGCTCTTCCTTGCCGTCCTTGACGAAATAGGCATTGGCTTCACACATGGTTGATTACCTCCTTGATTTTTCCTTCCACCGCGCGCTGCACCAGGTGCGGCAGCGGCTCCCAAACCACCCCGATGATCTCGATCGGCTCCTGGGAAAAGGGCACCAGCACCTTCAGCGCCGGGCTCGAGGTGACCGCCGCCGCCATGGCCGGGGTGACCTCGCCCAGCATGGCGTTGGCCCAGGTCACGCTGATCGGCCCGACGATGCAGTCCGCATGGGCCACACAGTGGCAGATGGCGTTTTCACCCGAAGCCCCCTTGTTGGCGCCGGCCTTGAGCATCTGGGCGGTGGCGATGGCGTTGGTGCCCAGAGCGATCAGTTCGACGCTCTCGCCGAAAGCTTCCTTGATATATTTGATGAGGGTGGCCCCGATGCCGCCCCCCTGGCCGTCCAACACACAGATTCGTTTACGCAATATGTTCATCCTTGGGTTAAGGTCGTCCCCCCTTCACACCCCTTTCGCCAAAAAGAAAAGCCATAAATTCCGGGCTGCTGCCAGCCGCGGCCTTCATGGCCTGAAAATTAAAAAAAGTGGGGTCGAAACCGGAGCGGGCGCCTTCATGACGCCGGATCTGGTGCCTTTCTACGCCAAAAGAAAACCGGTTGTCAAGGCAAAAGGGTCCGGCCCGCCCGGATGGATCGGCTCAAAAGATGCAGGCGAAACCAAGCTGAGGTCAGCTCACGATTTCGTTCCATTCCCCCTGCCACAACAGGTGGATGAAATCCGTGTAGGGCAGAATATCAATGCCATCCTCGGTCTTGCGCCTGTTCTTTTCAAGGCCCACCAGGAGAAGATGCCCGACGGACGGATAATCCTGGCGGTCTTGAGCAGATCGATGCGCACCGCATCCGGGTAGACGGATTTCAACAACGTGGTTTTCCCGGTTTGCCGTGGCCCCCACAAAAAAAAACTTCGCTTCGGATCGGCGGGGAGTGCCAGCAACCTTTTGCACATCGTGTGAGTCCCCAATGAAATACATGTATATTGACGCCGTACAGCATGATCGTAAAGAACACGGGAAATGTAAAGGCATTTGCCGGTTAGCACCAAGAAGGGGCGGAATGCCCACAGGGGCTGGCCACAGGGCAGGCGTCGCCGTCGATTGTAACCTGAAGGGGCAGCGCGCCTCACTCCCCCGGGACGGGCTTGAGCTTGAGGATGACGTCCAAGAGCAGGGTGTATTTGGCCGGTGTGGGGCCGTCGGCGCCCTCGATGTCGAAGGTTCGCAGGTCGATCTGAAAGGCGCTGCGCACCAGGAGCCGCGGGGCGCCGTCCGCGCCGATGACCGGCTCGAATTCCGCAACCACCGAGAGGGGCACACTTTTTCCCTTCAAGGTGAAATTGCCGGAGACCGCCGCCGGCGTCAGCCGTCCGTAAGCAATCGGCTCGCCGTCGCCGCTGACGGCCTGAATATCGAAGCGCGCCTGGGGAAAGGTCCTGGCGCCCAGAAGAGCGCTGCCGCGAACGGCCTCATCCAGCACCGGTTCCCCCAGGGTGACCGCGCGGCGCGTGTCGACCTCGACAAACCCGGTGGTGCCTTCCACGGCAAGGGTTTCCGGCAGCGACAGGCGACCCGCGGCCACTTTGACCTCGCCGGCATAGTGGTCCAGGGGCGCCGGAAACCGGAACTGGATCATCGGGGGATCATCGGGACCGGGCCCCTCCAGGGTCCAGACGCGCGCCAGGGCGACATCCGGGGTGCTGTCGGCGGCCGCCAGGGCGGGCGCCGCGGGCAGCGTAAAACCGATCTCCTCCCAGCTCAGACGGGGGACCGCGGCGGCCACCGGGTCAAAGGCGTCACCGCTCGCCGGGCTCCCGATCTGCCGGACCACGGCGGCTTCCATCAGCGCAGCGGCCTGTTCGAAGAGCTTCCAGCGGGACTTCCAGGCACCGGTCAGCGGGTCCTGCTTTTTCTCGAAGATCGGGGACTCGCAGTCAAACTGGGAATACAGCGCCAGGGAGAGATACAGCGTGCCCTCCGGGGACACCCAGGGGTAGAAGTCCATGTAAAACCCCCGGTCGGCACGTTCCAGGTCCACCACAGGCTGGAGTTTAAAGTGCCCAAAGCCGCGGACGATGCTGGCCAGGGCCTCTTCCAGAAAGGCCTCGTGGGAATAGCCCGCCGGCTGCGTGCCGGTGACCGCCGACACCTTAAGCGGCGCCCAGACCCGGCTGCGGCCGTTTTGCCAGACGGGGATGCGTTCCCGGCGGTTGGGCGCCTCCCCCTGGGGAACGAAACGGGAGGTGCGGATGAAATTGCGCACCCGGCCCGGGGTGGTCGTGCGCCCCTGGTAGAGCGAGCGGCCGCGGTGGTTTTGAAAGACGATCAGCGGGGTGACGGCGACCTCCGGGGGCGCGCCGCCGCCGGCCGCGACAACGTGCAGGGGCACCCCCAGGCCGGATGCGACCTCGCCGATGGCGGGCAGCTGTTGGCTTTGAAACACCCGGTCCACCTCGGAGGGTCCGGGCTGAACGAACACGATCAGCTGCTCGGACGAAGGCGCCGCACCAGTCGCCGGCGCACCCACCGGCAGCAGCAGCAAGGCGGCCGCTGCCACGAAGGTTACGAACGGTTTAAGGATATTAAGGGAAACGATCATTGCGGGCTTCCTACGGCTGCCGGATGACCTCGATGCTGACCGTCAGGTCCACCTCGTCGCTGAGCCCCTCCAGCATGAAGTCCATCCCCCAGTCGCTGCGCTTGATGGTGAATTCGGTCTCGAAGCCCCGCCGGAACTTTCCCCAGGGGTCCTGGCCGGCACCGGTCTTGCGGGCGGTGACGGTCACCGGCCGCGTCTGGCCGAGGAGGGTCAGGTCGCCGGTGATCTCGAAGCTGTCCGCCGCCAGCTTTTGGATCTTGGTGCTCTGAAAGCTGATGGTGGTGAACTTTTCGGCGTTGAAGAAGTCCGCACTGCGCAGGTGCTCGTCGCGCTTTTGGACATCGGTGTCAACGTCTTTGGCGTTTACCTGCATGGCGACGGCGACGATGGTCGCATTGGCGTCGTCCCAGGTCAGCTCGCCGGTGGCCCCGTTGAAGCGCCCGTAGGAGTAGCCAATGTCGAGGTGCTTGATTTTGAACAGGATGTAGCTGTGGACGGTATCCACCTGATAGGTTTCAGCGGCGCGTGCGGGCGCTGCAGCCGCCGCCAGCGCGACGGCAACCACGGCGATAAATCGAGTGACAAAAGACTGAATCTGCATGGCGGCCTCCTTCCGAGGGGGGGTGGTGAAAAGGGAGCGGCTGAAACACGGCCACAACCGCCGGGTGGGGATAGGTCGGTGCGCCGCGAGCGGGCGCTTTCCGCGATACCGAGCGATGAGGTTCAACGTAATGGCCGCGGCAGGCTTGTCAAGTTGCGCACGGCGGGCGCAGGGGAAGATCCCTGGGGTCGGGGTGACCGCCACCACGGCCGTTATCACCCGGAGACCCGGACGGCGGCAATCGCTTGGAAGACGCCCATTTTGCGGATTGCTAGTGGCCGAAGGGGCATACCGGGTAGCGGCACTCGGGGCAGCCCAGGCACAGGCCACCGTGGCCCATGTCGGCGATGGTTTCGCGGGTGATGGGTTCACCGGCCAGCACCCGCGGCAGCATCAGGTCAAAGACCGTGGTGGGGTGATAGTAGACACAGGCCGGCAGACCCAGGATCTGGGTTTCCCCGAGGCGCGCGTAAAGGAACATGGCGCCGGGCAAAATCGGGCTGCCGTAGGCGATGACCTCGGCCCCGGCCAGACGGACGCCCATGCGCGTGACGTCGTCGGGGTCCACCGAGAGGCCGCCGGTGGTCAGGATCAGCTCGCAGCCCAGATCCACCAGTTCGCCCAGCGCCGCGGCGATCCGCCCGGGGTCGTCGGGAACGATGATCTTGCGGACGAAAGTACAGCCGTAGTCCTGGGCTTTTTGCCCGACGTAACGGTCGAACTCGTCCTGGATCAAGCCCGCGTGGAGTTCCGATCCGGTCACCAGCCCGCCGAAGCGCATCCGGCGGTAAGGGGTGATTTCCAGCACGGGGGCCGCTTTTGCGGCCAGGGCTTCCAGGGCTTCGATCCGCGCGCGGGATATGGTCAAAGGAATGATGCGGGTGGCGGCCACGGTCTGGCCCCGGCGGCACGGCGTGCCGGTTTTCAGAGTGGCCAGGATCAGATCGCCGATCTGATTGATCCCCCTAAGCCCGGCGACGTTGACCCGCAGCAGGCCCTCGCAGGTGCTCTGGATGCTGGATTTTCCCTCGCAGGGCGACCCCCAGGCGAGGTTCGGGCCTGAAACCGCCGCCGCGATCCGCAGCGCGGCCTGGTCCTCGTGCAGGTCTTCGGGTGACAGCTCCAGCACGTATAGGTGGCTCTTGCCCATCTTGAGCAGTTCGGGAATGTCGGCCGCGGCGACGACGTGGCCTTTCTTGAACCCCACGCCCTTGAACCGGCCGGGGATGATGCGGGTCATGTCGTGGGCCAAAACGCTGCCCACGGCATCTTCGACGCGGATTGTTTTCATTTGGTCACGGTTCCTGTCAGCCGGCGGCAGTGCCGTCCTGAAATTGGTGGCTGTCGGGGGTGCACTGCAACCATCCGAGTTCCTGAGGGATTCGCTTGGCCGTCCGGCAACAGGGGGTGCAGACTCTCAACGGGTCAAACACCAGGCGGCGGCCGCGGACATCTTTAACAATCCCGAGCAGGGCCGTCAATTGCGCCGTGGCGTTCTGCCACCACCGCGGCCGCACCCTTCCCGAGGTCAATTGAAGCGGCAACGCCAGCCGGCGGGCGGCCCGACCCGCCCCCAGCAGAGCGGCTCCCGATAATTTCCAGGCCAGGATAAAATACTCGTTTAACGTTATTTATGGTCTGTTATAGATTAAATAAAATAAGATTTCATTTTAAAACCAATTTTAAAAACCAAAAAAGACCGTAACAGGATATGTCAATATTGACATATCCTTCGTTTAACGCTACAACGCGGCAGCAATTGGATTCCCCACAGGACAATGGCGAAAGAAACCGCCTTTTCCCCCGGCACCATCATCCATGCCCTGCGATTACAAACAAAAATACATCTTGGGATTCCGGGCCGAGGCCCGGCGTTTGAATGCGGCCCTGGATGCGGCCGGCCGTTCGCATGTCGTCAACGAGGACTGGATGACCGCCTGGCTGGCACAAACTGAGGCCCTGGCCGCGGACCGGCCCGAATATTGGCTCTTGCTGATGCGGTTAACCGAACTGGCGCTGTGGTGCGCCGGCAATTATGCCGACGCGGCGGAATTTTCGCCCGCCGGCGATCTGCTGGTCAACCCACGGGAGGTGTGGGTGGCGGTTGGAGACCGTCGGCAGCCGCTGCGCAAGTGGCGCCACGGTCGCATGACGGAGCAGTTCGGGCCCGGCGAACTGCGACCGGAGGCGCGCATGGCCTGGCTGAAATCGGAAACCCGCATTGCTGGCAGCATTCAGCCGCTTTTGCCCTGGCTGTGTGCCACACTGGAAGCATCGGGACGGGTTGCCCCCGGCGGCACAAGCTGGTGGATTTCGCCACCCTGCACGTCCCCATCCGGGTGGGCAGCGACATCGCCTTTTTGAACGCCTTGATGCATG
>JAJDNY010000152.1 GCA_022340425.1 Desulfobacteraceae bacterium
AAAAATCCAAGATTGTGATCACTCGAGGTATACATATGGGATGGGGGGCTGCCGGCATCACGGGCGGCGGAGATCTCCACGGGCGCATCGGGCTGGGGCGCAGCCGGACCCGGCCCCGTCCCGGGGAGCCGTTTCATTTCGTGAATTTTCGCGCTGAGGTGGGAAATGATGGTACCGATCCTTTTTTTTGCCGGCTTTTTCCTCCTGGCATTCGTTGCCTGGTGCTTGCAGACCTACAATCGTTTTATCAGATACCGCAACAACATCGAGGAGGCCTGGAGCAGCATCGACGTCGCCCTCAAGCGCCGTTTCAATTTGATTCCCAATCTGATTCGCGCCATCCAGGGTTACAGCCAACACGAAGCCCAACTCCTCGGAACGATCGACGAGGCGATGCCCCGCCCGACCGCCAAGGCCCACCGCGCCGAGGAGGAAAGCCAGATCTCCCAGTCGCTGACCGGACTCCTGGCCCTGGCCGAGGCCTACCCGGACCTGAAGGCAAGCGCCAATTTCGCCGCCCTGCAGAACACCCTGGACGAGGTTGAGGAAGACATTCAGAAGGCCAGAAATCGTTACAACCGCTATGTCGGCAAACTCAACACCCTGGTGGAATCCTTTCCCGCCGCCGTCATCGCCAGAAAATTCGGATTCGAAAAACAAAACTACTTCACGCTGGATTTGGCGACCCAACGGGAAATGCCGGCGGTGGACTTTTCCACTTCCCGCGGGGAGAGGGGGTGAACTCCGAGGGGGCCATGAGGTCGCGGTCGGAATAGCTTGGTGCGCCCGCGTGAAGGGGAGCAGGTGTTCATGTCCACTTCGGTCGAAGCGGTTGCCCTGGATTACCTGAAACGGGGCTGGTCGGTCATCCCCATCAGATCTCGCGACAAGCGTCCGGCCGTTCCCTGGCTGGCTTACCAGACGCAGCGTGCCTCCCCGGAGGAGGTCAAGAGGTGGTTTGCCCGGCACCCGGCAAGCAATCTGGGCATCGTGACCGGTGAAATTTCGGGCCTGGTGGTGCTCGATGTGGACCCCCAGCACGGCGGAGACCTGAGTCTGGCCGCCCTGCTGCGGGATCACGGCCCCTTGCCCCAAACGGTGGAAGCCTTCAGCGGCGGCGGCGGGCGCCACCTCTATTTTGCCCACCCCGGCGGCGTGGTGCGCAACAAGGTGGGCTTGGCGGCGGGGATCGATGTGCGCGGCGACGGCGGCTGCGTGGTGGCGCCCCCTTCACTGCACCCCTCCGGCCGGTTTTACAGCTGGCGGCGGGGGCACGCCCCCCATGAGCGGGCACTGGCGCCGCTGCCCGGCTGGCTGCAGCAGGCGGCGACCGGTGCCGCGGCACGCCGCGGCCACGACCTGGAATACTGGCGCACCCTCCTCAAAGTGGGGGTGCCCCAAGGGGAGCGCAACAATACCATCGCCTCGCTCTCGGGGCATCTGCTCTGGCACGGCGTGGACCGGGAGGTGGTGGCCGAGCTGATGCTCTCCTGGAATCGCGTGCGCTGCCGGCCGCCGCTGCCCGACGACGAGGTGCTGCGCACGGTTCAAAGCATTGCGCGCCTGCACGCCAGGCATGGCCAAGGGTCGGCCCCTGAATAGGGTGCAAGGAGAACCCGAATGGATATTGTCGGCATTCACGAGCGGTCGGATTTGAGAGGCCGGGTTGCGGTTTTCGAGAATCGGGACCATGCCGGGATCCTGCTCGGCGACATGCTGGCCCCATTTTTGCTGGAAAACGGCATCGTTCTGGGCATTCCCGCAGGCGGGGTCCCGGTGGGCCTGGCGGTGGCCGGTCGCCTGGGGCTGTCCTTTGATGTGGTGGTGGTCAGCAAAATCACCCTGCCCTGGAATACCGAGGCCGGCTACGGGGCGGTGGCCTTCGACGGGACATTTCAATTGAACCGGGCCCTGATCGCACACTTGTCGCTTTCGGAAGATCAGATCGCGGAGGGTCTCCGGAAGACCCGCGCCAAGGTGATCCATCGGGTGCAGCGCTTTCGGGGCGCGCGCCCCTTTCCGGAGCTGGCCGGACGGCCGGTGATCCTGGTGGATGACGGACTGGCCTCCGGGTTTACCATGCGAACCGCCATCGGGGGGTTGCGCAAGGCCGGGGCCGACACCCTGATCGTGGCGGTCCCCACGGCCCATGACCGGGCGGTGGCGGATATCGGCGGTCTGGCCGAGGCCGTGTTCTGCGCCAACATCCGCCCAGGGGGCCGTTTCGCAGTGGCGGAAGCCTATCAAGACTGGTGCGATGTGAGTGAAGCCGAGGTGGTTCTGGCGCTCAAAAATTCCCCCTCCGCAGCATCGAACAAAAAAACCCTGCCATGAGAAGCGTCCGTCCGATTGAAATGGTCGCCATCGGTTGCATATTGCTGGCCGGGGCTTTCTTTTTCGGGTGGATGATCGTACTGTCGGACGCGGTCCCCACGGAATACCGCAGCGCCTCGCCCGGCTTCGGCTGGAGCTGGGATTTCGATTATCAGACGGCCACGCGCAATGCCGGCCGGCAGGGGGAGGCCCCCTGGCCGTGGCCGGCGAAGGTGACCGGCCGTCGTCTGGTGCTGCCGCTGAACCAGCCCCTGCTGACCAATGGGTTGGCGATCACCTACCGGGGAATGACCGCGACCGGGGGCTTCCGGTTGGATGTCGTCATCCACGGCCTGGACCCCAACGTGATCTACCCCCGGGAGTATGCCGTGGAGAAAGCCCGCCATGGGTTCATGGTGGCGGACCGCCACTTCAGGTTGGAGAAAATAACGCCGCGCTACCTGCGGATGCGATCGGGTGCTCCGTAAGGGGCCCCGCGGGCCGTTTGCCGACCCTGGTGCGAAAAACCACAGATCCGGTGAACCTGGAAGGCCCTCGGAGTGTGGGCGCTTTTCCTTGGGCCTCAGGTACACCACCACCGCCCCCAACAGAGCGGATACACGGAGGAATGACCATGACGGTAAAGATCATGCCCTGCCTGGACATGCAGAACGGAAGGGTGGTCAAGGGGATCCAATTCGTCGACATTCGTGATGCCGGTGATCCCGTGGCCTGCTGTCGGGCTTACTGCCAGGCCGGGGCGGACGAAATCGCCCTGCTGGACATCACCGCCACGGTCGAAGGCCGGGCCACCATGCTAAGCGTGGTCAAGCAGGTTGCCGCCGCGGCCTCCGTTCCTTTCACGGTGGGCGGCGGCATCAGCGACGTCGCCTCGGCGGCGGCCGTGTTGGAAGCCGGGGCCGACAAGATCTCCACCAGCAGCGCGGCCTTTCGCAAACCGGAGGTCATCCGCGAGATGGTCGCGGAGTTCGGTTCTCAGCGGGTCACGGTAGCCATCGACGCGGGGGTGAACCCGGCCCTGCCTTCGGGCTACGAGGTGTATATTGACGGGGGGCGCACCGCCACCGGTGCGGATGCCGTCGAGTGGGCCAAAAAGGTCCACGGCTTCGGCGCCGCCACGATCCTGCCCACCAGCAAAACCACCGACGGGGTGCAAACAGGGTATGATCTGCCCCTGATTCGCAGGATCACAGAGGCGACCTCGGCCCAGGTGGTGGCTTCCGGTGGTGCCGGCAAGCTGGAGCATTTCTACGACGCCGTGCAGGCGGGCGCCACCATCCTTCTGGCCGCCTCCGTCTTTCATTTCAACATCATCGCCATCGGGGACCTCAAGGCGTACCTCAGGCAGCGCGGCGTTGCTGTGGCTTAGGCCAGGTTTTGGTGGCCACCTGATGCCCGCAACCCCAGGATAAAACGATGAGCAGCCCTACTGAAAAAGTTTTCGATCATTTGCGCCTCATTAGCGCCCGTGCCCTGGAGACGATCAACGACCTCGATGCACGCCGCAGGTTGATTGACCAGTATTTCTGCGTCCACCCTGCCACCTCGGAAGTTCACGGGGTGTGGCGCCCGGCCAGAGCGGGTCACATTCCCCTGGAGTGGGTGGTCGCCGGCGGTGCCGACCCCAACCGCCGGATCCTTTATATCCACGGCGGATCCTGGATTTCCGGCTCACCCGCCGGTTATCGCGCCTTTGCATCCCGAATATCCGAAGCCGCCGGGGCCGTGGTCCTCTCAGTGGATTATCGTTTGGCACCGGAGCATTTGTTTCCTGCCGGGCTGGAGGACTGCGTTCAGGCGTTCCAATGGATGCGGGAAAACGGGCCGGCCGGCCGGACCCCCGCCGGCGCCACCTTCCTGATGGGGGATTCCGCCGGGGGCAACCTGGCCCTGGCTGCGCTTTTAAAGATCAGGGATGCCAGGCAGCCGTTACCTTCGGCAACGGTTGCCATTTCCCCGGCGACCGATCTTACCTGGAAAAGTCCCTCGCTGCTTTCCCGAGCCGCCGTGGACCCCATCATCAACCCCAAGGTTTTGCCCGCCCTGACTTCGTTTTATCTGGGCAGCCAAACCCAGCCCACCGATCCTTATGCGTCCCCGCTTTTTGGCGATTACAGCGGGATGCCCCCGCTTTTATTGCAGGTGGGCGATGCAGAGGTGCTGCTGGATGATGCCATACGCCTGGCCGAGCACGCCGCCAGCCAAGGGTGCGCGGTGACCCTTGACGTCTGGGATGGCATGCCCCATGTTTTCCAGGGTTTTGCCCCCTTTTTGGAGGAGGCCTCCCAGGCGACCGCCAAAATCGGGGCGTTTATCCGGCAGCACTGAACGTTTTTTTTAAGGCGGCGCCAAGGCCCATGGTCTCGGGGTAGGGGAGGGCTTGGCGATCACCGTAATTTGGGGTAGCGAACCGAAAATGAATCTGCAGGCGAAGAAGTCATTTGCGATGGTGGATTACGAGCGCTGCGCCCCGGGGGAATGCGACCCCCAAAACGGGGTCTGTGCGGCGGTGGCGGCGTGCACCCATAAAGTCCTCAAACAGATCGATGATGCCTTCAATCCCCCGATCATTTTTCACGACATGTGCATGGGATGCTGGGACTGTATCGCGGCCTGCCCGTTGGGGGCCATCCAGACTCGGCATGTGACCTGACCCGTGGTCCCCTTCAGGGCCGCTTTGCCCGCTGCGTAAACCAGGGGTTTGAAGGGCTGCTTTCATCATTTGCCGGCGAGGTCTGCCTGGGGGCCCTTCTTCCGGCCTGGAGAATGTTATGCGAAAAATTTTTTCACTGACCGCTGCAGGCTTTTTGGCTTCGGTATTTTCGCTGTATGCGGGGGACGACATGAAGGCCTTCCCACCTCCTGAAAAGGGAATCCTGCGCTATGTCCTGCAACTGCCCGAGCAGGCGGACGAAGCGGCGTTCCAAGTGGAGTTGATCGTCGGCAAAACGGTCCCGGTGGACCAGCGCAACCGCTATTTTTTCGGCGGCCGGATCCAGCAGGAAACCATCCCGGGCTGGGGATTCACACTCTACCGGGTAAGCCCGCTGGGGCCCATGGCCGGCACCCTGATGGCCGTCGATCCCAATGAACCCAAGGTGGAGAAGTTCGTCAGCCTGGCCGGCGCACCCTTTCTGATCCGTTACAACAGCCGTTTGCCGGTGGTGGTCTATGCGCCCGCGGATGTGGAGGTGCGCTACCGGATATGGGCTGCAGAACCGGAAATAAAGGCGATCGCGAAGGGCTGAAACGCCGCGTTGCAGTCCGCCGGCCGAAGGTCCCCTCTACCAACACATGCGCCCCCGGGCGCCGATCCCAGCGGTGACGACAGGCCCCGGGAACTCTCCTTGGATACCATGGGCAAAACGGTTTTATGCTTCAGTCTGATCCTTTTTCTTCTGACTGTCGGCTGCGAGGACACCGACATCGGCCTGGCGACCCAGGCCGGCATGGACGCCGTCCGGGCGGTGAGCCTGGATGACGCCGAGGTGAGGCGCACGGCCGTCGCCCTCGCCCAACAGTTCGATCTCAAACACACCATAGCGCCTTCCGCAAACCCTTGTGCCAAGCGGCTTCAACGGCTCACCCGGGCCTATCGGGAATTCGATGGCCATCCATTCAACTTCAAGGTCTACCTCTCCCCGGAGGCCAACGCCTTTGCCATGGCCGACGGCTCCATCCGGATCCACAGCGGGCTGATGGACATGCTGGACGACGGGGAGCTGCTCTTTGTGATCGGCCATGAGATGGGCCATGTGGTCGAGAAACACATCAAGAAAAAGATCATGCTGGCCTATGCCGGCAGTGCGGTTCGCAAAGCCGTCGCCGCCCAGCAGGGCGAGGCCGGCGTGATCGCGCGCTCGGCCCTGGGCGCATTGGCCGAAACCCTTGTCAACGCCCAGTTCTCCCAGCAGGAGGAACGCGCGGCGGACGATTACGGGGTAGGGTTTTTGGAGGCCAAGGGGCTGGGGGTGGTGCCGGCGATTTCCGCCTTGACGAAACTGGCGGCCACTGGCAACGACCACTCCCTCTTGTCGAGCCACCCGGCGCCCGAAGCGCGCGCGACCAGACTGCGGGAAAACTTCTCGGGGTCCCGACCGGCCGCAAAACCTTCCCTGCTGAGGCGGGTGGTCGTCTGGTTGCAGGGCCTTTGGCCGTTTGAGGAGGGAAAATAGACCATGAGCGAAACGGCAAACGAATCGATTCCCTGGTACCAGCTCGATCCCCGGGAGGTGGCCGCGAAGCTTGAAACCTCCGCCGAGGGGCTTTCCTCGGCTGAGGTCCGCGGGCGTCTGGAGCGCTACGGCCCCAATGAACTGATCGAAAAAAAGTCCAAATCGCTGTGGATGATGTTCCTGGATCAGTTCAAGGATTTCATGATCCTGGTGCTGATCGCCGCCGCCGTCGTGGCCGGTGCTGTCGGCGAGATTGCCGATACCATCGCCATCGTCGTGATCGTGGTGCTGAACGCCGTGCTCGGGTTCGTTCAGGAATACCGCGCCGAAAAAGCCATGGCCGCCCTGAAAAAACTGGCCGCACCCAACGCCACCGTCATGCGCGACGGGCGGCCGGAATCGATCCCCGCCGAAGGCCTGGTCCCCGGGGATCTGGTTGTGCTGGAGGCCGGCAACGTGGTGCCGGCCGATATCCGCTTGACGGAAGCGGTCCAACTGCGGATCGATGAGGCGGCCCTGACCGGGGAGTCTGTACCGGTGGAAAAGAATGCGGCGGCGCTGCCGGAAGCCGGCCTGCCAATCGGCGACCGCAAAAACATGGCCTACAAGGGCACCGTCGTCTCCTACGGCCGCGGCCGGGGCCTGGTGGCGGACACCGGCCTGCGGACGGAACTCGGACGGATCGCCACCCTGCTCCAGGACCAGGAAGAGGGCCGGACGCCGCTCCAGAAACGGCTCGCGGTTTTCGGGCGGAAGCTTGCCTACGCCGTCCTGGCCATTTGCCTGATCGTTTTTTTGGCCGGCCTCCTGCGGGGGGAACCGCCGCTTTTGATGCTGCTTACGGCAATTTCCCTGGCGGTGGCGGCCATTCCGGAAGCCCTGCCGGCGGTCATCACCATCTCGCTGGCCCTGGGAGCCAAAAAACTGGTCAAACAGCAAGCCCTGATCCGGAAACTGCCGGCGGTGGAGACCCTGGGGTCGGTGACCTATATCTGTTCGGACAAGACCGGGACCCTGACCTTAAACCGCATGACCGTCGAAAAGGTCTTCGCCGGCGGGCGGCTGCAGCGCTCCGAGGAGTTACCCGTCTCCGGCGGCGAGCAAGCCGCGGCGGGTTCACCTTCGGACGCGGACCGGGACCCCCTGACGCTGCTGCTAAGCGCCCTCGCCCTGTGCAACGATGCCCGGCTGGATGGCGCGGGCGCGCTGATCGGGGATCCCACCGAAACGGCCCTCTTCGAACTGGCCCGGGAGAAAGGTTTTCTGCGGGAGCGGCTGGACGAAACGCACCCCCGGTTGGCCGAGATCCCCTTCGACTCGGACCGCAAGCTCATGACCACCTTTCACCCCTGGGGCGAGGGCCGGATCATTTCCCTCACCAAAGGGGCGGTCGAGGAGGTCCTGGCGCGCTCGCAAAATGTGCTTGGCGATGGCGGCCGTGAAGAAATCGACCGATCGCAGATCCAGGAGACCGCCGACCAAATTGCAGCCGACGGTCTGCGCACGCTGGGCTTCGGCCTGCGGTTGTGGGAGGCGCTGCCCGAGCCCCTGACTTCGGAGCTGGTGGAGTCCGAGCTTTCCCTGATCGGAATCGTCGGCATGCTGGACCCGCCCCGGCCCGAGGCGGCGGAGTCGGTTGCCCTGTGCCGCTCCGCGGGCATCCGGCCGGTGATGATCACCGGCGACCACCCCTTGACGGCCGAGGTCATTGCCCGCCGCGTCGGGATCATCCGCGGAAAAAGATCCAAGGCCATGACCGGGCGTGAGCTCGAAGCGCTTCCACTGGCGGAATTCGAGGAGCGGGTGGAAAAGATACGGGTCTACGCCCGGGTGGCGCCCGAGCAGAAGCTGAAGATCGTTCAGGCGCTGCAGGACAAAGGGCAGTTCGTGGCGATGACCGGCGACGGGGTCAACGACGCCCCGGCCCTGAAACGGGCGGATATCGGGGTGGCGATGGGCATTACCGGCACCGACGTCTCCAAGGAGGCCGCCCACATGATCCTGCTGGACGACAACTTCGCCACCATCGTCCGGACCGTTCGCGAAGGCCGGCGCATCTTCGACAACATCCGCAAGTTCATCAAGTACACCATGACCAGCAATTCGGGTGAGATCTGCACCATTTTCCTGGCGCCCTTTCTCGGCCTGCCGATTCCCCTCCTGCCAATCCACATCCTGTGGATCAACCTGGTGACCGACGGCGTCCCCGGTCTGGCCCTGGCCGCCGAACCGGGGGAGCGCAACATCATGAGCCGCCCCCCCCGTGACCCGCAGGAAAGCATTTTCGCCCACGGCCTCGGCGGCCACATCATCTGGGTAGGGCTCCTGATGGCCGCCGTTACCATTCTCACCCAGGCCTGGTTCATCGGCGGCAGCCAGGCCCACTGGCAGACCATGGTCTTCACCGTTCTGTGTTTGAGCCAGATGGGGCATGTGCTGGCCGTTCGATCGGAGCGGGACTCTTTTTTCACCCAGGGGGCCTTGTCCAACAAGCCGCTGCTGGCGGCCGTGCTGCTGACCTTCGTGCTTCAGCTGGCCACCATCTATGTGCCGTGGCTGAACCCCATTTTCAAGACCGCGCCGCTCACGGCCGGGGAACTTGCCGTGACGATCCTGTTCTCCAGCGTGGTCTTTCTGGCGGTGGAGCTGGAAAAAGCGTTCAAGCGCTGGCGCGACCCCGCCCGCGACTGACTCCCCGTTTTTCCCGGGAAAACGTTGAGCGACGCTCCCGGTTTAAGCCTTAAAAGGGCACCCCCAGCGGCAGCCCTCAGGCAGGAAGCAGTTAAAATGCACACCACCATCTGGACTTACCTGGTTCCCATCATTTTGCTGACCCTCACACCGGGGGTGGACACGATGCTGGTTATACGCAACGCCAGCCGCGGCGGCTGGCGGGACGGCGTCGTCAGCAGCCTGGGGATCTGCTCCGGCCTGTTCGTTCACGCGGTTGTCTCGGCGCTGGGAATTTCGCTGGTCCTGCTGCAGTCGGCGTGGGGGTTTGCCGCCCTCAAACTGATCGGGGCCGGCTATCTCTGTTGGCTGGGGGGGGTGAGCCTGTGGGGCGCGTTTCGCGGCGGGGCGCTTGGCGGGCCGCCAAACGGCGCGCAGCCGCCCCGGGGCTTCAGCCCCGGACGCGCCTTTCTGGAAGGTTTTCTCTCCAACGTGCTCAATCCCAAGGCGATCGTTTTTTACATGGCCTTTCTGCCCCAATTTATCGACCCGACCGGCTCCGCCCTGAGCCAATCGCTTTTTCTGGCCGGGGTTCATTTTAGCGTTGCCATGCTGTGGCAGTCTCTGCTGGCCGTCATGGTGGGGCATGCCGGCACTTTGCTGGTGCGAAGCGGCATCCGGCGGTCGCTGGCTGGCGTCACAGGCGCGGTCATCCTGGCGCTGGGCATCCGCCTGGGCCTGGACCGCTAACCGCCGGGCCTTGAAACAAAACTCGGAGCAGGCGAACCTGCCCCGGGCCTCTGGATTTTGCTCAAAATGGGTGATGGGGGGTGCGGCGCCGAAGTGAACCCGCCGGGGAAGAACATCCGGCGGTGAGCGGGGGGCGGGCGTCGGCCGGCGGGGGCTGCCTATCCCACCTGGCTGGATTTCAAGGGACGAAGGTTGATTACCTGCTTGCCCTTCTGAGTTTCCTTGATGTCGAAGCTGACCGGGTCATCCTGCTGAAGGCCAAAATAGCCATACTCGCGGATGCCCGACTGGTGGAGAAAAATATCCCCGTGCTCCTCGGTCGTGACGAAGCCATATCCTTTTTTTTCGTTGTACCACTTGATGCGACCTTCCATACGGTGTCTCTCCTTTCCCCTTGCTTTGCGCAAATGCTCAGGATGTCACTTTGAAAGAAGGTCTAAAAGGAAGGAATTTTAGACTGGCCCCAAAATTTACCCCGGAGGAATGCACAAAATTGAATGGCTGAGTGAACCCTCCCTTTACCCCGATCCATCCAAAATGTCAATCGCGGCCGCGGCAGGCCTTGCGGGTGCCGGGTCCACGGCCGGTCATCGCCTGCCGCGCCGGCGGCGACGGTGTCCGGGAGCGTTTTGAACCCCCTTTTAGGGCTGCCGGCTGCAGCTTTCTCCATTTCGCGATCGGTGGTTGACTCTTGCAGGCGATGGTCCAATTTTTGGCCTGTGAAATTCCGTCTGCTCAGCCGCCTGCCGGCGGGTGCCGGTTGTGCGGAACCCCTGGGTCGCTGACCGACTTCAGGCGGCCGCAGCGGCGCCCCCGTGAGGTCCGCCGCGCCGGATGCCTGATGCGAGCCAAAGGCGGTTGTGAGCGGCGTCTGTCGCCATTTACGGAAAGGAGTGTCCTATGGATAACCATCTGGGAGAAATCCTGAATCTCATCGGTGAAGAATACCGGGATCACCTGTCCCCCGACTCGCGCTACTATATCGAGGTGGACATCGGCGCCAAGGCGGGCCGCCGGGGATACGCCGAGCTCGAGCGCCGTTTCGACAAAATCAACGCCATCGTGCGTCTCAAAGAGCCCATGCCGGGGATGCGGGTCCGAATCGACGGCCGCACCTTTGTGGACTACGCCCAGCTCGATTGCGGGGTCGCCGTGCCGGGCTATGTGGCCCGGGAGTCCGGGCTGCCCTTTGGGGGGTTTGTCGTCAATGACAGCATGATTTTGAATTTTGCCTAAGGTTTGCCCTAATTCAAAACCCCACCGGCTGGCACTGGATTTTGGCTCGGTGACAAGACTCCTCCGGCGGCTGGCAGAGAGCTGTGGGTCGTCGGATTCAGCACCGTCGGTGGCCCCAATACGGGCAATTGGCGGGGTTGTGTTATGTGGGGAGATGGTCCGAAGCGCCGCCTGATCCCTCGCCAGACAGGCGACAAGAGTAATTATGTGTCGGGTTCACCCCGTCCGCTGAGGCGAATCCAAGGCGTGCCTGCGGGCCGATCACCTGGAGTTGGCCGACGATCTGCCGCTTCTGCCAAGGGGGAGGGGGAGCCGGTTTCCGGCAACAGAGAATTTTGGAAGCTGGAGGCCCTTGAAAACGGCCGCCGCACCCATCTGACCTACTAAATTTACACCGATCCCGGCGGCGCGCTGCCCAGGGTGATCGAAGCCGTCCAGCCGAAGGCCCTGGTCGCGGAATGAGGCCGGCATGACCGCTGCCCCTTATTTGACCCGCCGCAGCCGGTGTTGCCGGGCGCGCCACGCCTCGAGGGTCTTGATCTGTTCGTTGAGATCCCGGCATTCGACCCGGAAGTTGACCGCCTCACCGCATTTGCGGGGGTCGATGTGCTCCGCGAAGTAGTCGAAGATGGTTTCACCGCCGTCCATACGCATGCGCCCCAGCAAGGCCGCCAGGTGGGAGGCGGTAAGGTAGTAGTCGGCCACGTCCAGTGGCTGGGAATTGATGGCGTGGACCAGCTTTTTGAGCTCCAGGTAGGTCGATCGTCGCTTCAGGATCGCCTGCGCAGCGCCCCTCAGGGCCTTTTGCCTTCTACGCTGCAGATCCTCGATCGTCAATCGCTGCATGCTGCCCATCCGAAAAGGTCAAAAGCGGGGGCGCTTTCCCCGGGCGGACTTTTTGGGCGATGGACGCTTTCCAGCCCCCCGGATTGCGGGCACCCCGCATGGCGATGGGAGAAACCCCGCTGCCGGGGCTGTCCCTCGCGAAAAATCGGGGTGCGGCTGCCGCTGGCGACAGCCGCACCCTGTCGGCGGGAGGGTTAAAACCCGATCCAGCCAGTTTCGTAAAATGGCCAAGTTACGGCGCGCAAATCTCAGCGGCGTGAGGCGTACTACTTTACGCCGCAGCGACTTCGAGATGCAGTCAAACGCAGAAAGTGGTCTTTTTACGGACCTGTCGACTACATGGCGGTTTCCGGGTGGAAGACCGCCACTTCCTTCAAATCATCCCGCAGGTATTCGCGCTCATTGGGCCCCAGAATGCCCAGTGAGAGGCAGATCAGCGTCCAGAGGTGCACGACCCCGTATTCGGCGCCGTAGTGTTCGCTGAGCTCGTGAATCTGGGCGTGGCAGTTGTGGCAGGCCGCGATGCAATAGTCCGCCTTGGTGGCCTGGATCTGCTGGTCCTTGAGGCGGCCGTATTCCAGACGCGCCTCCTTGAAACCCGACTGCAGGAACCCGCCGCCGCCGCCGCAGCAGAAGTTGTTGGAGCGGTTGGGCGTCATGTCGACGAAGTTCTCCTCACCCACCACGGATTTGACCACGTAGCGCAGATCCTCGGCAATCGGGTCGCCATAGCTCTTGCGCACGATCTGGCAAGGGTCCTGGACGGTAAACTTGATTTTGAGGTCTTTGTTCCAGTCGGAGCTGACCTTCAGCTTACCCTCGCGGATCCACTTGGCGTAGTATTCGTAAATGCTCTTGACTTCAAACTTGTGGGGGATATTGAATTTTTTCAGTCCTGCCAGGACCGAGAAGGTGACGTGCCCTCACTCGGTGTTGAGAAAGATCGGGCACCCCAACTCATCGGCCTGCTTGGCCGCGGTGGTCGTGATATGCTTCCAGGCCTCGTCGTCCGAGAGGAACATGCAGTAGTTCTCGCCCCCCCAGCCTTTGGAGCCGTAGGTCCAGTCGGCCCCCGCGAGGTGCAGGATCTTCCACAGGGGTACCATTTCGTCCGGCTCGGTGACCGGCTCGCGGGAATTCTGGTTCAGAAAGAATTCCGCGCCCTGCTTGTCGACGGGCGCCTCCATTTCCGCAAATTCCGGCTGAGACTCGCGGTACTCCTCCAGAACGTCTTGCACCACGAATTTGAAGTCATCCGGGCTGGTGCCCATGGCGCTGCAGCTCTCGTTTCTGAGGGCCATGTCGCAGGAGCCCAGGATCCCCTTGGGGCGCTCTTCCCGCGGCCAGGTGCCGCGGGCGTTGTAAACCAGCTGCGGAATGTCGATCTTCATGGGACAGACGTAAATGCAACGCTGGCACATGGAGCACATCCAGACCCAGTTGGTTTTGAGAATTTCCTCGTCCAGGCCCAGGGCCGCCATCCGCAGAAATTTGCGCGGGTCCATGTTTTCAAGGCCGGTGGCCGGACATCCCGAGGAGCATGCCCCGCAGGTCAGGCAGAGGTTGAGATTGCCCCCCTCCGGCAGCAGTTCCCTGACCTTGTCAAGAAAGATGCTCTTCTTTTTTTTGCCGAGTTTGATGGTGTTATCCGCCATACACTGAGATCCTCCTTTTTTCCGTTGGGGTAAACACGATAAAGACAACAGACGGTGGTTCAATGCTCAAACAAATAAAGTACAGCACTGTTTATGCCAAAAGCGAATCAAGCATATTATAGCCCAGGTGGTCTGTATTGAAAATTAAAACAGTTTGTTGGGCGGTTGCCCATTTTTCCGCGGTGGGTTTGCACCGTTGCAGAAATCAGTTGTCGGCGGCAACTGATTGCATTTCTGCGACACTGGTCACCAGGGTGGGGGATCAACCCTGAAGGCGGCCAAATCCCCTGGAACCGGACGGGGCCGTTTCGAGGCACTATTGTTGGGGGGTCAAAAATCGATATTGGGCTCCTCGAATCGGCCGGGGGCGTCCAGCCACTCCTGCCGGTTGCGTTTTATCTCGGCCTTCAGATCGTGCAGCGCTGTCGTGCTCACCAGTCCCTTGGCATGCAGGAAGGTGTAGAAACGGCCTAAAACGGCGATATAATCCCTGATGGCCGTCTTGCTGGCCCACAGGGCCTTGCGGATAAACCAGTGCCCCAGGAATTCGTCGACCTTCTCCACCCCCTGCTGGGCCTTGAGGGGCGCCTCGTAGAGCAGAAAGTGATTGAGATAAAAGGTCATGTTGGACAGGTGCTTGGTGATGGTTTTGGGGGCGAGGCCCTCTGATTGCATCTGCCGGCCGAATTCCGCCAGAAGCAGGCTGTTTTCGCCCTTGATCTCTTCGCATGCCGCCAGGTATTTTTCATACTCGTCCATATCTCACCGCCGTTTTGGGTTCGGTGGTTCATCGATTTTGGCAGCGGCCGTCCCGCTTTGCCAACATAACCAAATTCGGCCATTTGATAAAGGGGCGTTTTGCCGTTCCGGCCAAAAACCGGACGGCGGCCACGACCCCGTCATGCGCCTGCAAGGCGGTTGCGGGACGGCGGACCCCCAAGGCGCCGGCCCGGCCCATCTTTGCAGCGCCGGGGAAACCCAACCCGGCAGCGCGGTCCGGTTGCATCCCCTTGCGGCGGTTCAAGGCCTGGGGCGCACCTCTTGCTTTCCCACCGGATGGCGCCTACTCTTTAATTCCTTTGGCTTTTGGGGTTGCGCTTGATTTGCAAACGCGAATGTGAATCAGATGGACCCCGCCCGTCGGACTGGTGCCTTTTCCCGCCCGGCGGCGGGGCCGTGGCGGGTCGGGTCGCTTCTGATGGAAGGTTTTCGCGGGATTTTGACATAGAGTGAGGGCCGTCGCAGCATGCTCAAGGAATCAACCCCGCAGCTGCCCCCCAAGGGGGTGCTCAAGCGGATCGTGATCTGCAGCCTGGTTTTGGGGTTGGGATTCGCCGCAATGTTCACCCTGGCGTCTTTGAAAAAGCCGCCGGGGGAGGTCATACAGCAGGAGCCCGCGCTCCGGGTGAGAGTGACGACGGTGGCGCCCGAGGACGTTCCGGTGGTTATCAGCGGGTTCGGCGAGGTTCGGCCGCTGAAGACGGTGGTGATTGCCGCCGAGGTGGCCGGCCGGGTGACCCAGGTTCACCCGCGCCTGGTAGTCGGGGAGGTGATTCCGGCCGGTGCGGAGCTCTTTCAAATCGACGACCGGGATTACCGTGCCGCCTTCCAGGAGGCCGATGCCGCGGCCGCCCAGTGGGCCACCGCCATCGAGCGTCTCAAAAAGCAGCTGACCATCGACCGGCAGCGGCTGCAAACCCTGGAGCGCAGCCGGGAACTGAGCCGGAGTGAATTCCAGCGGCTCAAAAAGCTCTACGAGGACGACATGGTGGGCACCCGCTCGGGGGTCGAGGCGGCCGAGCGGGCGTATAACGCAGCCGTGGATCAGGCGGCGCAGCTGGCGCAGTCCGTGGCCCTCTACCCGCTTCAGATCCGTGAGGCCGAAAACAGCCTGGCCGCCGCCCACGCCCGTCGCGAGGCCGCCGCAGTGCGGCTGGAGCGCTGCCGGGTAGCGGCGCCTTTTCGCGGGCGGGTGCGGCAGGCGACGATCGAGGCCGGCCAGTATGTCTCCCCCGGCCAGCAGGTTTTGACCCTGGCCGATGATTCGATCCTGGAGATCCGGGTGCCCCTGGACAGCCGTGATGCCCAGCGCTGGCTGCCCTTCGACACCCCTGAGAAGGCTTCAGACGCCTGGTTCGGGCCCCTGCCGGCGTTGGCGTGCACGCTGCGCTGGACCGAAGCCCCGGCCACCCATTTCTGGCGGGGCACCCTGGACCGGGTGGTGGCCTTCGACCCCCAAACCCGAACCGTGGAGGTGGCCGTGCGGGTCGCGGCGGCCGACGCGATCCGCGGCGGTGGAAACGGTCAACTGCCCCTCGTGGAGGGCATGTTCTGCCAGGTGGAGATCCCCGGCCGCATCCTGGCGGGGGTGTTCCGGCTGCCGCGGCATGTGGTCAGCTTCGAGAACACCGTCTACGTCGCCGAGGGCAACCGCCTCAGAACGGTCGACGTGACCGTGGCCCGCACCCAAGGCGAGGAGACCCTGATCAGCGAGGGCCTGCAGGCCGGGCAGCAGGTGATCGTCACCCGGCTGGTGGACCCCCTGGAGAATTCGTTGCTGACCATCGAAACCGACGGGGCCTCCTGAAATCTTCCAGCGTTACGGGGCTGGCGGCCCGATTCCGCCGCGGCGCCCCGACACTCGAGTCCAGCCCATGAAACAGCTGCTCACCGCCTTCGCCAAAAATACGGTCTTTGCCAACATCAGCCTGATCATGATCCTGGTGGCCGGGGTGCTCGCCGCGGCCGCCATGATCCGTGAAAATTTTCCCGAGTTCTCGCTGGACATCATCACTGTCTCGGTGGCCTACCCCGGTGCTGATCCCGAGGAAGTGGAGGAGGGCGTCAGCCGCAAGATCGAAGAGGCCCTCGAGGGGGTTGAAGGCATCAAGCAGGTCACCACCCATTCAAACGAAAACGCCGCCGCCGCGACCATCGAGGTCAAAGAGGGCTACCCGGTCTCAGAGGTGCTCGACCGGGTGCGCTCACAGATCGACGCCATATCCACTTTCCCGGTGGATGCCGAAGCCCCCGTGATCACCGAGCTGACCCTGAAGGACCCCGTGGTGCTGCTCTACCTGGCCGGGCGGATGGACGAACGGCGCCTCAAGGAGTGGTCGGAGCGCCTCAAGGACGACCTCCAGCAGCTGCCCGAAATCTCCCAGGTGAGCGTTTTCGGCACTCGCGACTACGAGATTGCCGTCGAGGTCAGCGAGGAGCGTCTGCGGGAATATGGCCTGACCTTTGATCAGGTGACCCGCGCGGTGCGGCGCAGCAACCTCAACCTGGCCGGCGGCACCCTGCGCACCCGCGGCGAGGAGATCCGCGTGCGGACCCTCGGCCGCAAATACACCGGGGCTGAAATGGCCAAGATCGTGACGCTGGCCAGCCCCGACGGCAAGATCATCACCCTCGACCGGATCGCCCGGATCACCGACGGCTTTACCGAAGACCCCATCCAGGCCCGTATCAACGGCGACCCATCGGTGATGCTGATTGTCTACAAGACCCGCGCCGAAGACAGCCTGGTGATCTCCCGGGCCGTCCAGCGCTTCGTGGCCGAGGCCGACGCGCGCCTGCCGGCGGGCGCCAAACTCGCCATTCTCTACGACAACACCGAAATGCTGCGCTCCCGCATCAACCTGCTGGTCAAAAACGGGATCATCGGGCTGGTGATCGTCTTCATCCTGCTGTGGATGTTTCTGAACGCCCGGCTCAGCCTGTGGGCCGGAATGGGCATTCCGATCTCGGTCGCCGGCGCCCTGGTGATTCTCTGGGCGCTGGGGGGCAGCCTCAACATGATCTCGCTGTTCGGATTCATCATGGTGCTGGGGATCGTCGTGGACGATGCGATCGTGGTCGGCGAGGCCATCTACTTTCACCGCAAGGCGGGCCAACCGCCTCTGACGGCGGCCGTCGCGGGGGTGGGGGAAGTCGGGATGCCGGTGATCGCCGCGGTCACCACAACCATGGTCGCCTTTGTCCCGCTGGCCTTCGTGGGCGGCATCATGGGCAAGTTCATCGCCGTTTTGCCGACGGTGGTGATCGCCTGTTTGGCCGTGTCCCTGCTGGAATGCCTGTTTCTGCTGCCGGCGCACCTCAGTCACCTGCCGGATCTGAACCGCCCCGAGGCGGCCAAGGACCCGCTGACGCGTCGCCTGGAGGCGGTGCAGCGGGTGACCCGCGCGGCAATGGCGTGGTGCGTCGCGCGGCTTTACCTGCCGCTCTTGACCAGGGCCCTGACCTGGCGCTACGTTTCCCTCTGCATCGCCGTCAGCGTGCTGATGATCACCGCCGGCCTGGTGAAGGGCGGCCTGCTGAAGTTCGAGGTTTTTCCCGAAATCGACGGCTTCGTGGTCACCGCCACCGTCGAGATGCCCGAGGGCACGCCCCCGGCGGTCACCCGCGAGGCCCTCGAACGGGTGGAGGCGGCCCTGCTGCGGCTGGCGGCGCGCACCGGAACCCGTTCGGGTGATCCGCTGGTGGCCGATCGGCTGACCCTGATCGGCCAGACCCTGGAGGACCCGCCGCGCTCCGGACCCCACCTGGGCTCGGCCCAAGCGATCTTTTTGGATTCCGAAAAACGCGGGATCCACTCCAAGGACCTCATGGTGGCCTGGGAAAAGGAGGTCGGGGCCATTGCCGGCATCAAATCCCTCTCCTTTGCCGGCATGGCGGCGGGGCCGCCCGGAGCGCCGATCGAGGTCTGGCTGCAGGGCAGCCGCATGCCGGAGATCCTGGCCGCAGCGGACGACCTGATGGCGCGTCTGCGCCAGTTCGACGGGGTCTATCAAATCCGCTCGGATTTCTCGGCCGGCAAGAACGAGATGCGGCTGCGGCTCAAACCCGAGGCCACCGTTCTGGGGCTGACGGTGGATGACCTCGCCCGCCAGGTCTATGCCGGCTACTACGGCGATGAGGCCCTGAGGCTGCAGCGCGGTCGCGACGATATCCGCGTCAAGGTCCGCTACCCCGAGGGCGAGCGCCGGCGCCTGGTGGATATCGAGCGGATCCGCATCCGCACCGCCAGCGGCCGCGAGGTGCCCCTGCGCTCGGTGGCCGAGGTGCGCTTTTCCCCCGGCTATGCCACCATCACCCGCACCGACGGGATGCGGCGGGTGGCGGTGAGCGCCGGGGTGGACACCGATCGGGCCAACGCCAACGAAATCTTTGCCGAGCTGGGAGCCGGCTTTTTCCCTCAACTGATGGCCCGCCACCCCGGGGTGCGGGTGGCCCTGCAGGGGGAGCAGAAAAAAATGCGCGAGTCCTTCAGCTCCCTTTATATCGGGTTTCCCCTGGCGGTGTTCGGCATTTTCGTGATCGTGGCCACCATTTTCCGTTCCTACCTACAGCCGTTCGTTATTCTGTTTACGATTCCCTTCGGGATCATCGGGGCGGTCTGCGGACACTTGCTGCTGGGCTACGACCTGTCCATCATGAGCATTTTCGGCATGGTGGCCCTGACCGGGGTGGTGGTCAACGACGCCATCGTGCTGATCGAACGCGTCAACGTCAACCTGGGGGAGGGCATGCCCTTTTTGGAGGCCATTATCCAGGGCGGCCGGCGGCGCTTCCGGGCGATCATCCTGACCACGGTCTCCACCATCGGCGGGCTGGCGCCGATGATCCTGGAAACCGACTTTCAGGCCAAGTTCCTGATCCCCATGGCACTTTCCATCGCCGCGGGGGTCGCCTTTGCAACGCTGCTGACCTTGGTGCTGATCCCCAGTCTGCTGGTGATCGTCAACGACCTGCGGCGGCTGCCAGCCCGCCTGCTGACCGGCGCCTGGCCCCCGCGCGAAGCGGTGGAGCCCGCCGTTGGTCGGGGCGTGGCGGCGGTCCGCAGCCCGGAAGCTGGCACGTGGGGTGAGGCCGGCAGCGCGGCGGCCCGGGGGGCATCGCCTCACCTCGGCCAGGTGCTGCCGACCGGGGAGACGGCCCCGCATTCAAAGGACGGAGTGGATGCGATACGCTGAACGTTTGAGCTTGAAGGGGTGTTGGTGGGGGGCGCTGGCGGCGTGGCTGGCGCTCGCCGGCGGTTGGGCGGGTGCGGCTGAAAGCGCCCGGGCTGCTTCCGGTGGGGCGACCCTGGCAGAAGTCGCGGTGCTGGATCTGGCCGCCGCCAAGCGGATTGCCGTGGCGGGCAGCCCGAATCTGGCCGCGGCCGTCGAACGCGTGCGCCAGGCCGAGGAGCGGGTCCGCCAGGCCCGCGCCGCCTACTGGCCTTTCGTGGATGCCGGGGGCTCGACCGTGCGCACCGAACTCTCCAACAATGCCGCCCGCTCCCGGCTCGCGGCGGAGCGCAGTCTCAACCCGACGGTCGCGTCGGCGGACCCGGAGACCCTCTACCGGGCCGAGCTCGCCGCCGGCTGGACGATCTTCGACGGCTTCCGGCGCTGGTTTGAAAACGCCCGGGTGCGCTTCGGCGAGCTGGAAAACCGCTCGGCGCTGGATGAGGCCCGGCGTCTGCTTCTGCTTTCGGTGGCCGGCGGGTATTACGCGGCGCAACTGGCCCGGGAAGACCTCACCATCGCGCGTGCCGACGAGGCCTTCAACCTGCGCCAAAGCGAGGAGGCCAGGGCCCGGCGGCGGGCCGGCAGCGGGTCGCTGAGCGACGTGCTCAACTTCGAGGTTCAGGTCAACGCCGCCCGCTCGGCCATTAACGACGCCGAGCGTCAAT